>JAZNQW010000080.1:0-15034 GCA_045590435.1 Alphaproteobacteria bacterium
GTGATCGGCGTCGCTTTCCGGATTTTTGATGTTGCGATTAACCCAACCGGTGCGGCGCAGATTTTTCATTTTTCCGAGAATGGATACCAAATTTTTAACTTGTTGAGACTTCATAAGCATAACTCATAATTTAATTGTTTATAATAATTGAAAAAGTTGGTTTATATATAATCTGCGGTGCTTAAAAAGTCAATGCGTTTTATAAAGTTAAATCGGCAAAGCGAGCATTAATGGCTTGAGCTAGCGCTTCGGCATTTAGTTCTAAGGTTAGACCGATTTTACCGCCGCTGATAAAAAATGTGTCAAATAACAGAGCCGTTTCATCAATAAATACGGCGAAATTTTTTTTCATTCCGACCGGTGAACAGCCGCCGTGTACATAGCCGGTGAGTGGCAGAAGTTTTTTGAGCGGTAACATAGATAAATCTTTAACATTGGCGGCGTGAGCGGCTTTTTTGACACTGAGTTCGGCGATGGCCGGAATAACAAAAACGAAGTGTTCAAAACCATGTTGTTGGGTTGGTGCTTCGGTGACCAGAGTTTTAAATACCTGTTCAGCCGGTTTTTGTAAGTAAGCGGCAATGGTTTTGGCATCCAGTCCGTTATCAGGTGTCCACTCATAAGTTTTGAACGGTATGTCGGCCGTTTCGATAATTCGCATGGCGTTTGTTTTAAGCATTTTTTTCCTCGACCTTGATTTTCAATTAATGCTATTTATATTCAATTTACGTTTAAAAACAATTTAATTCAAAGGAGAAAAATATGAAAATAGGTGTTATCGGTGCCGGTTCAGTGGGAAGTGCGGCGGCTTTTGCGTTAACCATGTCGGGAGTGGCCAGTAAGGTT
Organism: Alphaproteobacteria bacterium; assembly: GCA_045590435.1. Taxonomy (GTDB): domain Bacteria; phylum Pseudomonadota; class Alphaproteobacteria; order RF32; family CAG-239; genus RUG410. Next base: position 847 of record JAZNQW010000080.1, read on the forward strand.
GTGTTAATCGATAAGAAGAAAGAAAAAGCCGAGGCGGAGGCAATGGATATTGCGCATGCGGCGCCGTTTGCCAGCGCCGGTAAAATTATGGCCGGCGATTACGTTGATTTGGAAAACAGCGATATTGTAATTATTACGGCCGGTGCAAACCAGAAAGAAGGGGAAACGCGCACGGATTTGTTGGCGCGCAATGTGAAGATTTTTGCCGAGATTATCCCGCAGGTGGTGCATTTTGCACCGCAAGCTATTTTGCTGATTGCCGCCAATCCGGTGGATATTATGACGGAGGTGGCGTTGCAACTTTCCGGGTTTGTGCCGGAGAAGGTTATCGGAAGCGGCACGGTGTTGGATACGGCGCGGTTTCGTACTTTACTGGGCTATTTTTTGGGCGTTTCAACAAAGTCTGTGCATGCCGATGTTTTGGGAGAGCATGGCGACAGCGAAGTTTTGGTTTGGTCCAGCGCCGAAGCCGGCACATTGTTGTTGGAGGACTATGCTTTGAGTGTGGGCAAGGTTTTAGATGATGCCAAACGTGCGGAAATTGAAAACGGTGTTGTGAATGCGGCCTATAAAATTATTGCCGGAAAAGGAGCTACTTGTTTCGGAATTGCCGGTGCGTTGATGCAAATTTGTCGTGCCATCAGTAACAATGATTATTCGATTTTGACTGTTTCGTCGCACCATTCGGAAGTGGAAGGAGTGAGTGACGTTTGTTTGTCATTGCCGACGGTGATTAATCGGCGTGGTATTCACCATGTGATTATGCCGAAATTGGCGGAAAATGAACATTTGGCATTAAAACGCAGTGCGCAGAAAATGCAAGACTTTTCAAAGCAGGCATTTGCGTTGATTCAGGATGTGGAATAAGTGAACGGTTGATAAATAATGCTTGACATCAGTCAGTTATTTCGTTTTAAAATACGCTCAGCAGATTGAAAAGGAGATGCGTATGTTTAAAAAGACATTGTTTTTCAGTGCAATTTTGGCGTTGTTCGGATTTAATGCACAAGCTGAGGAAATGTCGGCGGATGACGGGCAAAAGATTTTGATTGCATATTATTCAATTTCCGGCAACACAAAAGAAGTGGCGGAAACTATTCAGAAAAATTTGGGTGGTGAATTATATCGGATTGATACGGTAGAGGTTTATCCGGAAATTTATAAGGAATTGACGGCACAAGCCAAGCGGGAAATCAGCGCCGGTTTTCGGCCGAAATTAAAGCAACCGTTGCCGGATTTTGATAAATATGATTTGGTGTTTGTGGGCTCACCAAATTGGTGGGGCACATTGGCACCGGCAGTCAGTGCGTTTATAGAAAGTGGCAAATTGGCCGGTAAAACGGTGGTGCCGTTTATTACGCATGGCGGTGGCGGTGTGCAAAATACGCTAGATGATTTTAAACGTCAATGTGAAGGTTGTTTGGTAAAAGACGGCGGTTGGGTCGGTTATGGTAACCGTACTTTCGGTATTGACGGTTGGCTGAAAGATTTGGGCTTTAAGAAATAAAGCTGTTTGAACTAAAAATAAACGGAGACTAAAATGACGGAAAAGAAAGCAAAAAAGAAATGGTTCAGAAAAACACTGAAGTGGATTGTAAGCCTTTTGGTGTTGTTGGTTGTGTTGATTGTCGGCGGTGTTTATTATGCCTATAATCACTGGAATTGGCAGGGAAAGGTGCGTGAATTGGTGCATCAATACGGTTCGGCGGCAGTCGGCACGGATGTTAATATCGGTGGGATAGATTTGTCGCTGACAGACGGCAAAGGTCGTATCGGTGATATTACGGTGGCTAATCCGAAAGATTACAGCGAGAAATATATTATTGATTTGGAGGGTGTATCGGTGGCAGTCGATACAAATTCCATTAAGAAGTTGGTTAAAGAATTGGCACAAGGCACCGGTTCTAAAACCAAAACCATTGTTATTAATGAAATTCGCGTTGATAAGCCGGCGGTAACGTATGAGTTTTTCAACCTAAAGCGTACAAATTCGGACGATATTTTAGCCAATATAAAGAAAAATACGGCTTCCGATGCCGCAAAAAAAGAGGAGCCGAAAAAGGCTGATGCCGTGACTTATAATGTGGCCATTAAAAAGGTTGTTGTGGCTGACGGTAAAGCTACGGTGGCTGCCAGTATGTTGGGCGCATCACAATCGTTGAGTTTGAATTTGCCGACGATTACCATTAATAATTTGGGTACGGAAAAGCAAGGTATTACGATTGAGGACGGTTTGGCGCGGATTTTCCAAGAGATTTTGAGAACCACGTCGCAAGTGGTGGCAAAAGCTGATTTAAGCAGTTTGCTTGGCGGAATTACCGATTTGGCAACAGGGGCAGTAAGCGGTGCTACCGAAGCTGCCGGTGCGGTGGCTAAAGGTGCGACAGATGCGGCCGGAACAGCTGCCAAAGGTGTGACCGACGGCGTTAAAAATATTACCGACGGGGTTGGAGGATTATTTAAATAATTTGCCGATTTGAAACATAAAAATAAACCCCGTCGGTATAAGCCTGCGGGGTTTATTTTCGGAGAACCGTCTGACCGTTAACTAAGATATTCTTTCCGAACCGCTTATGTTAAGGTGGGTGCCATATAACCGGACCACGATCCGGACAGAGACAGCTCCCTAAAGAAAAATGTTGGCTCGAGAGATATGCGGTTTGCTCGCGTCAGACAGTCCTCTTTCTATGATTTCAGTATATACTAAAATAACATTTGATACAAGACTAAAAAGCAAATTGTTTATAAAATGTAGAGGCAAAAGTTTTTTCTAAAAAAAATCAAAAAATTTGCAAAAAATGTATTGACTCTGATAAATAACATGCCTATAATCCGCTTAATTTTGAAAAGTGGTGATCAACTTTTTGAATGTTTAATATTTTGAAATAATGGAGATTAAATTTGGCTCGTATAGCTGGTGTAAATATTCCAAGCGCGAAGAGAATTGAAGTCGCACTGACTTATATCTTCGGCATTGGTCGTAAGTCTGCTCAGGACATTTGCGTTAAGTCGGGAATCGATTTTAGCCGTCGTGTTAATGATCTTTCCGATGAAGAGGTTATGAAAATTCGTGAAGTCATCGATAGTGGCTATTTGGTTGAAGGTGAATTGCGTCGTGAAGTTGGAACCAACATCAAACGTTTGATGGATTTGGGTTGCTATCGCGGTTTAAGACACCGTAAAGGTTTGCCGGTGCGTGGTCAGAGTACAAAACAAAATGCTCGTACGCGTAAGGGTAAACGTAAGACAATTGCGAATAAGAAGAAATAGTGAGGGTGCAAATGGCTAAAGCAACAATTCAGAAAAAGAAAAAAGAGAAAAAGAATATTACTTCTGGTGTAGCTCACGTTGATTCTTCTTTTAACAACACGAGAGTTACCATTACAGACGCTCAGGGAAACACTGTTTCTTGGTCTACCGCCGGTGCGCAGGGCTTTAAAGGTTCGCGCAAATCAACACCGTATGCCGCTCAGGTAGCTGCGGAAGAGGCTGGTAAAAAGGCTCAGGAAAACGGTATGAAAACGCTGGAAGTTGAAGTTAAAGGTCCGGGGTCTGGTCGCGAATCGGCCATCAGAGCTTTGCAAGTAATCGGTTTTACAATTACATCTATTCGTGATGTGACGCCGATTCCGCACAATGGCTGCCGTTTGAGAAAAAGACGCCGCGTCTAATATTATTTTGGGCACAGGCCTTATGGGGCCTGCTGCCTTTGTTTTTACATATAACTTCTAAAGAAAAGGACAAAACCCGTGATTCAAAAGAATTGGCAAGAACTTATTAAACCAACAAAGCTGGATGTGTCGCAAGAAGAAGGCGCAAATAAGGCAAAAATTGTGGTTGAACCTTTAGAGCGCGGCTTCGGCTTGACGCTGGGAAATGCTTTAAGAAGAGTTTTATTATCCTCTTTGCAAGGCGGTGCTGTTTCAGCAATCAAAATAGATGGTGTTTTGCACGAATTTTCTGTCATTCCAGGTGTTAGAGAAGACGTTACGGATATCGTATTGAATATTAAAGAATTGGCTGTTGCGGTGCATAGCGAATCGACAAAGACTTTGAGTTTGAAAGCTCAAGGACCGTGCACAGTGACTGCGGCAATGATTGAAACCGGTCATGATGTTGAAATTATGAATCCGGATCATGTTATTTGCACGCTTGATGCCGGTGCTAAAATTAGTATGGAATTGACGGTTACAACAGGCAAAGGTTATGTGCCGGCCTCAAACAGTACAACAGCTGATTCACCGATTGGCTTGATTAATGTTGATGCAATTTATTCGCCGGTTAAGAAGGTTTCTTATAAGGTTGAAAATACGCGTGTTGGTCAGATTACCGACTATGATAAGTTGACAATGGTGGTTGAAACAAATGGTGTTGTTTCTCCGGAAGATGCCGTGGCTTTGGCTGCGCGTATTTTGCAAGATCAACTTAAGCCGTTCATTAATTTTGATGAACCGGAAAATGATGCTGAAGTTGTTCGTGAAGAATTGCCGTTTAACAAGAATTTGTTACGCAAGGTTGATGAACTTGAATTGTCTGTTCGTTCTGCAAACTGCTTGAAGAATGACAATATTGTTTATATCGGTGATTTGGTGCAGAAAACGGAAGCAGAAATGCTTCGCACACCGAACTTCGGTCGTAAATCTTTGAACGAAATTAAGGAAGTGCTGTCTAAGATGGGAATCCATTTAGGTATGGAAACACCGGGATGGCCGCCTGAAAATATTGAAGAGTTAATCAAGCACACCTCTGATCAATTCTAAAAACCGTTTTTAATGGTCATCTACTTGTTCCCCTCTTTGCTTATGTAGCATTTTCTACACCGCGCAAAGAGGGGAACTGCGTATCTGACGCATAAAAAACGGTTTTAGGCTTGAACAGGCTGAAGTGCTTATGTACCTTTTTTGTACACGTCGCAAGGAAGTCTTCTGCGTATCTGACGCATTAAAAACGGTTTTAGGCTTGAACAAGTCCTTTGGCTTATGTAGCTTTTTCTACACCGCGCCGGAGGATAAAAAACAACCTCTAAATGTTGTTTTTTGACGGCGGGCGAAGGCTACTTAATGAGCAAAAATGGTAGCTTTGGCGAATTTAGTAGACGAGTAACCGAAGCGCAGTTGTTGAGCGATATTATCGCGAAACTTACGTAGCAAGAAAGAGGGGAACTGCGTACTGCGTAAGCAGCGCCGAAGGCTCTTCTGATGCATTAAAAACGGTTTTGGATTAAAAGGTAAGTTCGTATTATAAGAACACCGATCAAGTTGGGTAATGACTTTATAGAGAAGCAGTCGGGATGGTTCTTGTGGGCAAAAAAGAGAAACCACCAGTAGCAACCGGTGGTTTCTCACTTTATAAAAACTTTGCTGAATTTGCAAAAACAAACCTAGGGGAATCGATAGTCCCTTTGATGATTGCTTATGTTGTTGACGAATATCTTAGGAGCGATTATTCGATAGCGTAGATTTCTTTTACGAACCAGCTGTTTTCCGCCTTAGGAGCCAACACATAAACAATAGTGTTTTGGCACAAGCCGAACCAAGTGCCGTTGCAATTGCTTTCGGTATAAATGCCGACGGTGTCGTTCGGAAGCGTCTTCTTGTCGATAATCTTATAGCTTATTTCGGTTGGTCTGTCTAAACTGGAATCGCGCATAAAGATGAATTTAGGTAAATCGGCTTTAGCGCATGGTGCAAAATCAGGATTAAGCGTACATTTTACGGCTGTTTCAACAGTGCAGAACATAGCATCATCAGAAGTGCAATCCGGACTTAATTCGGCCGAAGTAAATGTGAAGACGGTATCAGGTAATTTCACTTCTTCACCGGAATCGGCAACATCTTCTTCTTCAACCATATCCGAATATTGATTTTGTGTTTTGGAAACCAGTGTAAAACTAAATCCCAACAATGCTAAAAAAGCCACAATGACAATTATTTTTTTAATCATATTTTACCTCTTAAAAATGATATTCAACGCTGAATGTGTGTTCTAAAGAATGATTATAGCCGCTGATGTGATCAAATTTAACATAGCGTGTTATAAAGCGAGCTTGCCAATTTTGTGTAACGGCAAATTTTAAACCGCCGCCGAAGCGATAACCATAACCGTGTTCGTTATGATGTTTTTGCTGCAACATTTTCTGTTTGAAAACATATTCACCGATACCGGTTGTGGCAAGAAGTGATATTTTTTTATGGCAGCCCAACGGCAAATAAGCCAACAGGTCAAGACCATATGAGCGGTATGATGTTTTTATTTTAGTGTTATCAATATGACGGTTATCGTTACCGCTTTGATTTAAAAACAGTTCGGTGCTGAAATAAGGGCTATACATGGAACCGATATGGAGTCCGCCGACGTGGTAAGTTGGTGAAATTCCGTGTGCTTTGGCGTGATTATAAGTATAGTCAATACCTAAATACGGTGTATAATTGTATTTATCGGCGGCAAAAACGTTTGCGGCGGTAAAACTGAACAGTAATGTTAAAAAAAAGGTAATCTTTTTCATGTAATATTCTCCGTAAAGTATTTTTACATATAATAGTTTTAATTATTAAAAAAAGCAAATTGATAATAAAATATTGTGAATAATGTTTTTTTATGATAAGCTGATACAAATAAAGAAAGGAACGACAATGAAGTTAATCAGAAAATATGAAAGCGGTCGATCTATGGTCGAAATGATGGGATATATGGCGGTAGCCATTGTTTTGACGGCCAGTGTGGGACAGCTTGTTTATAAGGCGTTTGGTGATTATAAGTTTAGTAAGGCTTCCATTCAATTAACGGAATTAGCGAATGTTATCAGTCGTGCCGGCGCTGTTGACGCAAATTACATCAATGTTGTGAATATGATTATGGGGCAAAGTGAAAAAGCTACCGATAATGCCGAAGGTTTAAAAATGATTCCGAGTTCGTTTCGGGTGCGGAATACGGGCACGCGAGTTATTTATCATGCTTTTGGCGGGCAAGTGACGGTAAACAGCACAAATCCGTCAGATACATTGGCTGTTGGTGCAAAATTTATGATTACATTTGATGGTTTGAACAAAAAGCAATGCATTGATTTGGCAATGAAAGACTGGAGTAAAAATAAGTATTCAGACTTGGATTCTATGGTGATTAACGATACATATCACTGGTATTGGCCGATTTACGGTACTGATGAAACAAGTCATATTTATGCGCTTCCGGCAACACGAGAAGCAATTGTTGGTGTGAATGATGACGGACAATGCAGTGAAGACACGAATAAGATACAATGGTATTTCAACTAAAATGTGATTTAATAGTGAATATTGCTTGCAGTGCAAAGATATTATTGATAAATTTGAGAGAAATTATGTTTAATAAGGAGGACACAACATGACAACATCTATTGTTTTACCACCGGATTATAAGCCTTCCGCAGATGAAGAATATATGAATGAAATGCAGCTGGAATATTTCCGCCAGAAGTTAGAAAACTGGAAAAAATCTATTGTTTCGCAATCTGTTGATACATTGGAGGATTTGCGACAGGGAGGTTTGAGCCAGCCGGATGAGATTGATCGTGCCTCTTTGGAAACAGATAAGGCTCTTGATTTACGCACGAAAGATCGTATTCGCAAGTTGATAACAAAAATTGATGAGGCGTTAGACCGTATTGAAGACGGTACTTACGGTTATTGTGAAGAAACCGGTGAGCCGATTGGTTTGGAACGTTTGGAGGCGCGTCCGGTTGCAACTCTTTCTATTGAAGCACAAGAACGCCATGAGCGGATGGAAAAAACGTTTGATGATGAAGACTAAAGCCTTAGCAGGTTGAAGATGGATGTTAAAGATTTTATTTTAGCTTCCGGATCGCCGCAACGAATTGCACTGTTGCGGCAAATAGGTTATGAGCCGAAAGAAATTTTTCCCGCTGATATAGATGAGGTGTGTTTGCCGCATGAAAAGTCTTTACCTTATGTGCGGCGTATGGCTTTGAGCAAAGCCAAGGCGGTGGCGGCGCAAAGAGCAGGCGAAAATGTTTTGGCTTGTGATACCGTGGTGGTGGTTGGGCAAAAGATTTTGCATAAATCAAAAGATGAAGATGAACAACGGCAGGTTATGAAGATGTTGTCGGGAAAAGCACATCGTGTTATCAGTTCGGTTTGTTTGATTAATAAAAAAGGTAAAATTTCACAAAAAACAGTTTCTACAAAAATTGCAATGAAAGTTTTAACGCCGCAAGAAATTGAAGATTATGTGGCTAGTAAAGAATGGGTTGGCGTGTGCGGATATAAAATTGAAGGCAGACTGGCCGGCTTTGTGACGCGTATGGTTGGTTCTTATTCCGGCGTGGTGGGCTTGCCATTATATGAAACGCAGAATATATTAAAAGGGGAGCATATTTAAGATGAAAGCTGAAAAAATTGTTTATGATCATAATGAGGCATCATTCGGTTTGGCGGTGTTTGACGCAAACGGTTTGATGGAGATTGATATTTATACCGAAAATCGAGCCGTTGAGGGTAATGTTTATTTGGGTAAAATTATTAAGAAAATTAATTTAGCCAACGATAAGTTCGGTTTTATGGTGGAAATCGGTGATGGTCATGAGGCTTTCTTAAATTCTTTTGAGCCGACATTGAAAGAAGCCAATATGAGCGAAGGACAAAGCGTTGTTGTGCAAGTGGCTCAGGAAAAACGAGCGGAAAAGGGTGCCAAAGTGGTGCGTAATGTGCAATTAGTCGGCAAATATTTGGTTTATTGTCCGTTTAAATTTGATGTGGAATTTTCACGCAAGATTGAAGACGTGGAAAAGGCGGAGAAATATCGCAAATTAGTTAAGGAAAATTGCACCGGTCAGGAAGGTTGGATTTTGCGCACGCTTTCAGTTGAGGCTGATGAGGCGCAGATTAAGGCAGAAATGAATGAACTGCGTGAAACATACGAGAACATTCGTAAGAAGGCCCGCACTTCAAATGCACCGGCTTTGTTGTATGAAAAAGAAAGCCCGCTGTTTGAGTATATTCGCCGTTATAAGGATAGCTTGAAAGAAGTGGTGGTTGATACGCCGAAACTGAAGGACGAAGTAGAAGCCGTTTTTGACGGTGTAGTGACGCTGAAAAAAGAGGGCTTTGAAGAATATGGGGTGGAAGATGCCATTATTGAGGCGTTGGATTCTAAAGTAAAACTTAAGAGCGGCGGAGAATTGCATATTGAAGAAACGCGCGCTTGTGTGGCAATTGATGTGGATAGCGGTTCTATGCGGCATGCCGGTGATATTGATTCGTTGAATATGGAGGCTGCGCACGAGATAGCACGTCAGATCAGGCTGCGTAATTTGGCCGGAAAAATAGTGATTGATTTTGCCGGTTCGTCGGAATATCGTTTTATGAAAGCAGTGATTGATACGTTGGAAGAAGATTTGGCGGATGATGCCAGTCATAGTCGTGTTTTGGGTTTGAGCCGCGGGGGTAATATAGAGATTTTACGCCAGCGTCGTCGTCCGACATTGCGTGATTTGTATACGGTGGAATGTCCGACTTGTCGCGGAACCGGAAGGGTTGAACCATGAGTGATGTGATTAAAACGCATAAGTGTCCGATTTGTCATAAGTTATTTGCCGGCGAGGAATATACGCCTTTTTGTTCTAAGCGTTGTGCAGATGTGGATTTGGGCAGATGGTTTAACGGCAGTTATGCGGTGGCATCAGAAGATTTGGACGAGCTGGAAACAGAGGAGTTAAGCGAGGCTTTAGAGAATGCGCAAAAAACAAAACAATAGCCAGATGCAGATTATGGAAAACGGCGAATCCGTATGCGTTGAGTGGTGCGGAGATGTTTTGAATTGTGACAGTGAATCTTGTATTGCGCAAATTCAAAAGCAAATATCATCATCAACCAAACAAATCAGTTTTAATGCGGAAAATATACAGCAATGGGATTCATCCTTATTGGCTGTTTTGTATGGCGTGGCGGAGCAGGCGACAAAACAAAATATTAAGGTGGATACGTCGGCCTTACCTAAAAATTTGCAAGACTTGATGCATTTGGCTTTTGTGGTGGATCGTAAACCGCAAAAAAAAGGAAATACGCGATTTGGATTTTTGGGTGGGATCGGTGCAAGCACGGTGAATATTTATACCGTTATAAGTAATGTTATCGGGTTTATCGGTGAGGTAGTTGTATCGTTAGTGCGCTTTTTTTCGTTTCGGTCCATTATGCGCGGAATTGACTTTTTGGCGGCGCTCGATGATTGCGGTCCGAAAGCGCTCGGTATTGTGGCGTTAATCAGCTTTTTGGTGGGTTTGATATTGGCATTTGTCGGCGCGATTCAATTGCAAACTTTCGGTGCGCAGATTTATGTGGCCAGTCTTGTGACAATCGGAATGTGCCGGATTATGGGTGCAATTATGGTCGGTATTATTATGGCCGGTCGAACAGGCTCGGCTTATGCGGCAACAATCGGTACCATGCAGGTGAATGAAGAGCTTGATGCGTTGGAAACCATGGGGTTATCAAGAGTTGATTTTTTGGTTTTGCCGCGATTATTGGCCCTGATTTTAGCGATGCCGATTTTGACTATGTTGGCCGATTTTATGGGAATGCTTGGCGGTGCGTTTGTCGGGGTATTTTTATTGGATTTGCCGTATCAGGAATATTGGAAATATGCGATTAATGCCTTTAATTTGAAAAACTTTATGGTTGGAATTTTTCATGGCTTTTGCTTTGGTTTTATTATTTCGCTGTGCGGTTGTTATTGTGGTTTAACCTGTGGCAGAAATGCCGATAGCGTTGGTGTGGCAACAACACGGTCGGTGGTTAATGCCGTTGTTTGGATGATTGTGGCAACGGGCATTATTACCGTGATTTGTCAGGAGATCGGCATATGAAGAAAGAAGTGCAAATTGATGTGAAAGGTCTGACGGTCGGTTACGGCGATTATGTGTTGTTGCATGATGCGAATTATCAGGTGAACAAAGGCGATATTTTTATTATTATGGGCGGCAGCGGCTGCGGTAAAAGCAGTATGCTCAGGGTTTTAACCGGTTTATTGCCGCCGCTTAAAGGACAAGTGGTTATCGGCGGTGTGGATATTGCTTCGGCACCGGCCAAAGAGGTGCAAAAAATCAGAGAAAAGTCGGGGATTTTGTATCAGAGCGGGGCGTTGTTCAGTTCAATGACATTGGCGGAAAATATTATTTTGCCGTTACAACAATATTCGGATTATTCACCGGCGACAATGCGCGAGTTGGCCAGTTTGAAACTGGCGTTGGTCGGGCTAAAAGGGTTTGATGATTTTTATCCCTCCGAAATCAGCGGCGGTATGAAGAAGCGTGCCGGTTTGGCGCGGGCGTTGGCGTTGGATCCGGAGATTGTATATTTTGATGAACCGTCTGCCGGATTGGACCCGATCAGTTCGCGCAATTTGGATGATTTGATTATTGAGCTTAATCGCAGTTTGGGGACAACGATTGTGGTGGTGACGCATGAGTTGGCATCTATTTTTGCCATTGGGAATAATTCGATTTTTTTGGATGCCGATACGAAGACAATTATGGCGCGCGGCGATCCGAAAGAGTTGTTGAAAAATCCGCCGAACGAAGCGGTGTATGAGTTTTTGACCAGAGGAGAGAAAAAATGAAAAAAACATATAAAATGGTCGGGCTGTTTGTAGTGGTCGGATTGGTCAGTTTGATCGGTATTATATTAAATTATGCCGGCAATCGCTTTTCTACCAAAGAAGAGGATTTAGTGGTAATGTATTTTGAAGAATCCATACGTGGTTTGAGCGTGGGTTCATCGGTGGTTTTTAAAGGGGTTGAAGTCGGGAAAGTGGCGGATATCAGTTTGCTGGCGAATTTAAGAGAAGGCACATTTAAAACGCCGGTTTTAGTATTATTTAATCTTGAAGACAGTATAGATACAATTGATCGCGCAGAGTTGGATAATAAACAGATGTTGGATAACTTAATTGCCAAGGGTTTGCGAGCGCGGCTTATTTCGGCAAATTATTTGACCGGACAACTAATGATTGAACTGGTGATGGATGAAAAAACACCGGCGGTGTTACGCGGCACCGGTAAATATTGGGAAATTCCGACTGAGCTTTCTTCTTTTGCCATGTTGTCACAAGATTTGGAAGAAGTGCCTTTGCGTGAAACGTTATCACGACTTGGCAATATTATTGAGGATTTTGAAGAAAATTTGCCGACAATTCTGGAAAATATAACCCAGGTAACGCAAAAATTGGATAAAATGTTGGATAAAAAATCCGGTGAAGCATCTAAAAGTTTAAGCAGTTTTAATTCTACTATGGAAGAAGTCGGTAAGACAAGTCGTTCGATTAAGAATTTAATGGATTATCTGGAGCGTCATCCTGAGGCTTTGATACATGGAAAGGAGAAATAAAATGAAGAAAATTTTTTGCGGACTTATGGTGATGACTGCGGCTGTTTTTTCGCTTGCGGCATGTAGTTTTCATTCGCCTAATTCAGCATTTTATGTGATGAACAGCAATCAATTGACTCCGGTGGCTGCAAATAAAAAAATAGGTGTTGCCGTGGCTCGGGTAAAAGTGCCGGATATGTTGGATCAGGCGCAGATGGTGGTTTATGAAAAAGACAGCGATAAGGTTGAAATTATGGAATTTAATCGTTGGGCCGAAGTTTTTCCTGATATTGTTCAGGCAACGGTAACAAATGATTTGATTGCTTATTTGCCGAAAGCGTATGTGAAACGCACATATTTTGACAGCGGTAATTTGAATTACAGTGTGAATATTGAAATTAATAGTATGCGTGCTTATAGAGGCGATAAGGTGGTTTTGAGTGCGTGGTGGAATGTTGCGAATCGATATGGGCATGTTTTAAAACGAGAACAAGTTTCTTACGAAGTTAAGGTTGACGGACCTGAAATTCAAAATTTGGTAGATGCGCAGAGTAAGGCTGTGCACCAAATGTCACGTGCGATTGCCGAGTATTTGGCAAAATTGTAGAGAGGAAAATGAATGTATAATAAAAATGTCAAAAAGTTATGATTTAATGTTTGACTTCTTGATTAATTGATATAATATACACTCAGTCTTTGTAACTTAAAAAAATAAAACAGAAAGGATATCAAATGAAAAAGGGATATGTTGCTTTAATTGCTGTTCTTGCTTTTGCTTTAGGTGCGGTTGCTTGCTGCGGCTATTGCTGCTTCAAGTCAAAAGTTGCTGTTGTTGACATCATGTCAATTGTCAGCAAATCAGAGCAAGTACAAAACTTAAAAGCTCAACAAGCTGCTCAGTCTGAGGCTTTAGGTCAGTGGTTGCAAGCTGCTCAGGCTGAAGTTGAGAAAATTGAAGACAAGAAGAAAAAAGAAGAATTATCTCAACAACGTGCGGCTGAGTTCGTTCAAAAGAGAGATGCTGTGGCTCAACAATATGCAACTTTGTTAGAAGAAGCTGATAAGTCTATTACCAACTCTATTATTGAAGTTGCTAAGAAGAAAGGTTACAAATTGGTTGTGCCGAAGAATTTGGTAATTTACGGCAGTGATGATATTACGGATGAAGTTGAAAAAGTAATCAAGTAATATAAAACCACAGTAATTAAAAATCCGGTCATTCGACCGGATTTTTTGTTTCCGAATTGGCTGACGGTTTCTGAAATAATATAACGACTGCTGCCGCAACAAAAGCAACCAACAAAACAAACAACCAATACTGCAACATTAAAGAATAAGCATTACCTGAAAAATCTTTATTTGATTGTAATTGATCAATAAAATGCGTCGCCGTCTTTGAAAAATAAAAATCCATAGGCAACCTTTTACCATCTACTCGCAGATAATAATGAGGCAATCTGCTACTGTCAGAATATTCCAATATTGGCAAACTGTTCTGCGCAAAAGAGATTTCTTCAACATCTTTCCCTAAACCGAACAATGAACGCGTTTGCACCGAACATTCTTTATTTTGGCACTGCCAATAATATTGATCCGTCATATTTCCATCCAGAAAAGCATTCCAAGCAAAGGCACTCAGAAGCAAAAACAATATCACAGCGCACAGCCACATAAAACTTTTCGATTTTTTCATTTTTCTCTCCTAAAATTCACGATTTCGTTTAAGTAAGATATATAATGCACCTTCGCCACCCAGCCGAGCTGACGGATGTTTGTAAATCAAAATCATAGCCCGTAAGCGTGGGAGATTCAGCCACTGAGGAACTTGTTGT
>JAZNQW010000081.1:0-9093 GCA_045590435.1 Alphaproteobacteria bacterium
TCAGCCTTTCAACAATTGGAGATGCACGCGCCGATGTGTGTTTCTTACCGAAAGGTTATTGTGAAAACCAAACCAAAACGGATGTACCTTGTTCTTTGGAATACAAATATTCTGAGGATAAAGGTGAAGGTTGGATTTGCGAGGAATGCGGCGGTAAATGGAAGTGCGAAAAAAAGGATTGTGATACAGGCTATACCACCGGTACTAACTGCACAAAACCGGGAGAAACAAAAAAATGTGAAGGCAAATCCGGCGATCAACAATGTTGCAAATGTGTAGATAAAGAGACGGAATGTTTCCATGAAGGATATACCTATAAAAAGACCTCCAGTAACGAAAGATGTTCCAATGCTTGTCCGTATAACAGTGATTACTATGAAATTTGCTATTGCAACTCTAAGTATGACAAAGACCGTACGGAAAAATGTTATGAGTATGATACTTGTGAATTGGGCGACTTGGCAAATACCAAAAAATATCAGCAAAAGAGCAGCACAAAACAATGTGAAAGCTATGAAAACAACAGCAGCTATAACAAAACCGGTGATGAGATATTGAATAATAATGATTATACTTGTGTGTCAAAATGTGAAGAAAAATGTACCGGCATAACATACTACGAATGTTCACCGAAAGTTACCGATTCATGTGCTGACGGTCCATATAGCTGGCGTGACACCGAATGCTGTTCTAAAAAGGAATGGAAGGACACCAAATATTGCAAGAAGCCGACTTGTACCATTACGGCCGGTGGTAAAAACTTTACTGACATAATCTATCCGGGCCAAGTTTCAGACTTTGTGCCGAAAGTTTGCGACAGTCGCTTAAAAGAAGGTTTAGGAATCGGTAATCTGCAATATGGATGTTCGTCTCGCGGTACCAACTATGTTTTAGGTATGATTCGCTATTGTGGCGGCATCAATGATTTTGCCGGTCTGGATGACTTGAACATTTTGGCAAATGAAATGTATAACCAAAACATTACTAATAACCAAAATTCGCCGGAAAGTTTATACAAGAAATGCGAAATTCCGGCGCAAACAACGCCGTGGCATGAGAATCTGACGGTAAAAGATACCACGCTGTATAATAAGATTAAATCACATGCAAGCGGACGGTTGGATGATTTCTGGATTAATGTTCGTGAATGCTATAACGGTGATGAATCCGGAATGGTCAACTTTTTCTTTAACGGTAGCGGCAATGATAAATACGGGGTATATTTTGCACCGGTATTGAGCTCTAACGGCTACAACCGCGGTATGTGCATCTGCGAAAATCAATGCGCACCAGGAACTTACGCAACTTTGGAAGAATGCACACAAAAAATACAAAATTCATTTTGTCCGCAGTATACCCTTGAAGATTATCGTTGCGAAATCAATCAAAAAGGATGTTATGAACGGACTTATGATTGGGCAACGATTGAGGTTAAGACCAATAATTGTGGTGACAAACAGAAAAGGTATAATGATCCTAGTGTCGGTTATTTTGGATTGCGTCGTAACTTCAGTGGAATTAAAATTAACTGCGGAGATGAAAATCTTTATTTCTATTCCGGCGAATATGACTGGATGTACTCAACAATCTTGCCTGGAAATTATAAAGTTGGTTTTTGGGCTTTGACTGAATCGCAAATTGATAATATCAGCTTAAAAGACGTCACTTCCGGTAATGAACAATGTTGGAAATTTTCTCCATCAAGCAACAGTGGTTGTTCTTCTATGTCTACTATACCTCAAACACCTGCAGAAAAAGGTCTAGGGGCTTTAGTCGGCAGTGACAGCGGAGCTTATATGAACGCTTCCGATGTCAGCTCGTTCACCTTTTTTAATAAATATTTATCTTTTGATGCAACTAAAGAGCATAATTATCAAATGACAATTAACTGTGCCACTTCACATCCAGATTTGGTTGTTATCATTGGGCGATACATTAATTCAGGAAGAGATTTTCAATTTATAACCGATGTTCCTGCGCCAGAAACAATAACAATTCGGGCGATTATCGGTAATGGTGAACATTGCACGCCACATACATTTACAATTTTAGCGGGACAAACCGAGAGTGATATTATGTCGGCACCTGACGGATCATTATTATATGATAGGCACCTTACAGTTTCTTTTGCCGACGGAGAGACGCATGCCATAATTCTCCGTTCCGAACAAAAATCAGATAAATACTTTGTCCGTAAAGGCGTGATTTATGGCGTTTTTGATGGCGCAACCATACCAGGATGGTCAGCCTTTTCTTATCAAGATTTTAGCGATTGTTCAAGTTATACTAACGCCAAGATAATTGTTAGCAGAAGTTCCGGCTGTGAATGGCCGAATGCCAGCAGCACAATGATGAATAATCCGATTATTGATATTTGCGGCCATTCGTTTGACCTGACCGGAGAAATCAGCACAAAACCGGCTGAATTTGAAATTGCCGGCGGCACGAATTGTGAAATTCTTTATGGCGGTACGTGGTATTATAGTGGTCAATGCTTCAAGCAAGGGTATATATACATAAACGGCACTCAAACGTTGCGTTTTGATGACAGCAGTAGCTTTTATATGAATAGCGGCGATCCGCAGACGTTTAACGGTTGCACCTGCCAAGGCACAGTCGGTAAGCAAAATTATACATTCGAAGGTGGAAAGACCTATAATATTATAGTAAACTCTGCTGTGGGACAATGTGGCGCAGGTGGCAATAACAAAGTAACGGTTCACTATAATGCACCGACGAATTGTAATCCAAGTTTTGTTGCAACTAAAAACGGAAAAAACACACAGATAGGTGCAACAACCCAGTTGGATGCCGGAACGTATACATTAAGCTTTGCTACAAACAATACCGGTAATGGAACGGGAACTTCATTTACAGTAAGGATGGGAAGCGGCGGCACACCATCGTCACCTTATTCCTCAGGCAGATCTTATACCTTCTCTGTCGGTAATGAATACTGGATTACGCCGAGTTGTTCAGGCGGTGGCGGAGGATAGTTTTGGAACAATCTGAATGATAAATAACACAAAAAGCGGGGTGGATTTATCCCCGCTTTTTTTTAATTGCTATTCTCGCGTATATATTGAATTTCAGCGGCGTATCCTTGCAAATCATTCGGTGTTTCCAAAATTATCGGCAAATGACGTACCGCCTCGTGACACACAAATTGAATAAGAGGTTCGGCACCGATTTCGCCCTCACCGATTTTAGCATGCCGATCTTTATGCGAACCAAACGGCATTAAACTGTCATTCAAGTGAATGGCTTTGAGGCGATTCAAACCGATAATTTCATCAAATTTTTTCATGACGCCGTTTAAATCGTTGACAATATCATATCCGGCAGCAAAAACATGACATGTATCTAAACAAACTCCGATTTTTTCCTGACATTTTACACCGGCAATAATCTCCGCCAATTCCTCAAATGTAGCCCCAACCTCCGAACCTTTGCCCGACATAGTTTCAAGCAAAACCGTGGTTGTTTGCGTTGGTTGCAACAAGCGATTCAATAAATCGATAATCATGGCAACACCGGCCTCAACCCCCTGCCCCACGTGCGAACCGGGATGAAAATTATAGTAATTATGTGGCACGTTTTCCATTCTGTTTAAATCATCGGCAAACACCATCTCGGCAAATTCACGTGTTTGCGGATTATCCGAACACGGATTGAGTGTGTATGGCGCATGCGCCACAATTTGGGCAAAATGATTTTTACAGGCATATTCATTATATTTTTGCACATCAGCCAAATCTATATCCTTGGCTTTTCCGCCCTGCGGATTACGCGTAAAAAACTGAAATGTATCGGCACCGATAGATGAGGCTTCTTTGCCGATATGTTCAAACCCTTTACTGATGGAAAGATGACATCCGATATGCAACATGTTTTTCCCTTTCATATAAAAACTATCCTTAATCTAAGCATTTTATCTTCTCGTCGCAAGCATATTTTTAGGCTTTTCCGCGCTTGACTTCTTTAAATCGAATGCTACAATATGCATATTAAAACAAGGAGATTAAAAATGAAAAAATATATTTTCGGTGTTGCCGCACTCTTATTTTTTGCCACATCCGCCCATGCTGACGTACAATATGGCTATAATGGTCGTGGCGAATATGTACCGGTTAAAATTAACGGACAAGATGTGGAATACGGCTATAACGGTCGCGGTGACTATGCGCCGGTTAAAGTCGGTAATCAAGATATAGAATATGGCTATAACGGTCGCGGTGATTATGCACCGACCAAAATCGGTAATCAAGATATAGATTACGGTTATAATGGTCGCGGCGATTATGCGCCGGTAAGTGTCGGCAATCAGAACATCGGCTACGGCTACAACGGCCAGGGCAATTATGTGCCGGTAAGTGTCGGCAATCAGAATATCGGCTACGGCTATAATGGTCAAGGCAATTATGTGCCAATTACAATCGGTCAGTAATCACCTATTTTTGCAATAAAAATGTGCAAGGTCCGTCGTTAATCAATGCAACTTTCATATCTGCTTGAAATACGCCGGTTTGGACCGGTATACCATAGCCTTTGAGTTGAGTAACAAAATATTCATACAATGGTTCGGCATCTTCCGGACGCGCCGCCGTTTCAAACCCCGGTCGATTACCGCGACTGACATCGGCTGCCAACGTGAATTGCGACACTGCTAAAATTGCCCCCTTAACATCTTGCACCGAAAGATTCATCTTGTCATTTTCATCGGTAAAGATTCGTAAATTGGCAACTTTCTTGGCCAAAAAATCAGCTTGTGCGGTTGTATCATCTTTTTCAACCCCGACAAACAGCAAATAGCCGTTTTCAATGGCCGATACAATTTGACCGTTAACCGTGACCGAAGCGTTCAAAACTTTTTGCACCAATATTTTCATTTATCCCTCATAAAACATATAGGCAAACAGAATTGCCGCCACAATCCCGACAAAATCGGCAAACAATGCACATGGTAATGCTGATCCGGTTTTAGAAATTTTTACCGCACCGAAATACAGCGCTATTACATAAAATGTTGTTTCGGTTGAGCCCTGAATGGTTGATGCCACAAATGCCGGAAAACTGTCGGCACCATAGGTTTGCATGGTTTCAATCATCATGGCGCGGGCGCCGTTGCCCGAAAGCGGTTTCATCAGTGCCGTCGGCAAAGCCGGAATAAAATCGGCATTCAATCCCAAAACCATAAATATCTTTTCAAAGCACCAAACAACACCATCCAAAATACCGGAATAACGCACCATGGCAATGGCTGCCAACATGGCCACTAAATATGGAATAATTTGCACGGCAATATTAAAACCTTCCTTAGCACCGGCAATAAATGTTTCATATAAATTGAGTTTTTTGACGGCGCCATACCCCAAAAACAACGTAATAAAGCCTAAAATCAAGGCATTACCGACAGTTTCGGAATATTTAAGACGGGTTTCGCCGTCAAGCGCATAGAAATAAGCACAAATACCGCCGACCAGTGCCAATAAACCCAGAAAATATGCCCAAATCACACGATTAAACACATGCAATTTCTGACTGACGGCCACCGCCAAAAAACCGGCCAAAGTCGAACAGGTTGTGGCCAGCAAAATCGGTACAAAAACCGCAGAAGGATTAGTTGCGCCCTGCAAATGTCGATACATTAAAATAGATATCGGCAGAACCGTAATTGCCGAAGCATTAATCACAATAAACATAATTTGCGCCTTAGATGCCGTATCTTTATGTGCATTGTGCTCTTGCAACTGCTCCATGGCCTTCAACCCCATCGGTGTTGCCGCATTATCCAACCCCAAAATATTGGCTGCCATATTCATCACAATAGAACCGATGGCCGGACTGTTATGCGGTACTTCAGGCATAATGACCTTAAATAACGGACGCAAAGCCTTGGCTAAAATTTCGGTTAAACCGGACTGTTCGGCTATTTTGAGCAACCCGAGCCACAAACAAAGCATTCCGGTTAAATTGAGCGCCAGCTGGAACGCACCGGTTGCCGCTTCAAACAAATGATTGGAAAGTGTGGTCCATATCTCGGCATTTCCGAGCCACACACTTTGCACCACTGCCGCACCGAAGCTTAAAATAAAAAACGCGCTCCAAATCACATTCAGCATTAACTTATTCCCGTGGTTTTACAAATTCCATATATGTTTTACCGTCAACCAGCAAATCAACAATCAGCGGCATATGTCCCGAACAATATGAAAACACCAATTTAACATCACCGGCATTAACGGCCGTACTCAGCTTACCGGAATGTTCTTGTCTCATATAAAATGTATAATCTTTCGAGAATTCCTCTTTCGGACATACATTGTTTGCAAATTGCGCACAATCGGTTTTTTCCCAATCCGGTTGCAAACGCATATAATAGCCGGAGAAAAAGTCTTTCGGATCATAACCGCGCACGGCAATTTCCACACGATCAAAATGCGTCATTTTTTCATAATACAACATACTGCTGCCCAAACCGACAACCGGCAAAAGTAATAAAGCTGCTATTATTTTATTTTTCATCATTTTTCTCCCACAATTTTTTGCCGTATTTCATCAAAAGTAAAATGGTTACAATCACTAACAAACCTGAACAAATTAAATAAATACCGAAATAGGTCAGATTGTTCACATCACTGTATTCGCCCAAAATGCGTAATACCGCTGCCATAACCGCCACATTAAACCAACGACGACTTTGTGCCTTATATGCCCAAAACGCCGCACATCCGCACATAATTAGCGATGGAATCAAATCAAACATATCTTCGCAGAAAGTCCACACAAACCAAATCAACAGCGCTACAAGCGACAGCCGAAGCAAGCGTTTCATTTTATTGCAGTATGCGTAAAAAGACATAGTCAGCAGGAACATAAACGGCAACTGTGTTTCTACGCTGTATGACGAGAAAAACCAGCGATAAGTTGTTTCAATATCAAGAGCCTTATTTGCAAACACATATAAAAATTCGGCCACTGCCGCACCTAAAAACCACGGCATAAAACTGCGACGTTCTTTCATTTTGTTCAACGCCCACACAATACCGCCAACCACAATGCACGGCACAATAATTTCACGCACGCAACCAATGGTTAGCTTCGGAAAATAATTCAGTGCATAATCTGCGGCACGACACCCCAAACTCCAAACAATAACGCCGCTGTAAAAACGCAACGGATTAATAACAATTTTATTCGGCGTTTTAACAAGATTGAGATAAAATTCATATGCCAAAATCAAAACATATGCCGCAATGGTTGAAAGCGCCAAATACCAATCAGCCGTATCTCCTTTATCCCACGTATAGAAGACGCTATGCGCAATTTCATGGCCGAACATAGGCGGTAAATAGTGCAGACCAAAGAAAAACATCGGTATCCACAACCATAACAAGCGCGGAGCAACCAAAAACAGCGGCCAGCTCAGCAATCCCCATGTCAAACAACCTTTCGCCACATCGGAACGCAGCTGAAAAATTTGCCCGATTAAACCGATGACAGCCATAATCAAAAAGGCATAAACCACACATAAAACCTGCTTTAATGTCGATTTTTCGGCTTTTATGGTCCACCAGATTGCACCGGTATTGATAACCATTAAAACCAACGCGCCACACATTTTAACCGCATTCGGAATTTGTTGCCAATTAGCCGCAACCAGCGCAACAATCCCCAATCCGACTAAAAAAGAGGCAAAATAAAGTAAGACCATCATCCAATAATTTTCATCATGAACCGGCTTTTTTAATATTTTTTCCGTCATTTTATTCTTCTCCTTTGTTTTCCGCTTTTAACATTACTTCCGGTGCTTCAATACCCAACAAATCAAGCATCAAAGTCAACACGTCGCGCACCAAATGCGCCAACCGTAATCGCGAAGCCGCCAACGTTTTATCCTTGGCATTCATAATCGGGCACGCATTATAAAACGTACTGAAAATTTGTGCCAATGAATAGGTATATTCGGCAATAATACTTGGCTCTTTTTCGGTGTGAGCACGCATCACAACATTATGGATTTGCGCCAATTTAAGTGCCAAAACACGCTCTTCCGGTGTTTCCAAAATAACGTTTGCCGGCTCTAAACCATTTGCTTTGGCTTTACGAAGCACTGAGTTAATCCGCGCAATCGCATATTGAATATATGGTCCGGTTTTTCCCTCAAACTTGGCAAAATCTTCCAATTCAAACACATAACCGGAGTTAATCGTGTTTTTCAAATCTTGAAATTTAATGGCGGCCACGGCAATTTGCAAAACCATTTTTTCAATTTCCTGTTCACCGTATCCTTCAATTTCTCCGGCTTTCGGCAAAGATTGACGCACCTTTTCTTTTGACATTTCAATCAGCGTTTCCAAATTCATCACGCCGCCGTCACGCGTTTTAAAAGGCTTACCATCGGCACCGTTAACCGTACCGAATACAATATGCTTCAGCGCCACATTCGGGGCAATACCTAGTTTTTCGGCGGCTTCAAATACCTGTTCAAAATGCAATGTCTGCCGGCTATCGGTAAAATAAACAATTTCCGCGGCATGCAAATCATCAACACGCATTTTAATTGTGGCAATATCCGTCAACTGATATCCGAAACCGCCGTCACTTTTAACCAAAATAACCGGCGGCTTTGGTTTATTACTTTCTTCCAAACGAATAATCTCGGCACCTTCATCGACTTCCGAAATTCCCTCTTGCCGCGCCAGTTCAACAATTTTGCCGCAAGCATCATGAGCATCGCTTTCGCCCCACCACAAATCAAAATTAACATCGAGTGCTTCATAGTTTTCTTTAATGGCTTTAATCGATTCGCTACGCAAATGTTGCCATGCTTTACGATAAAGCGGATTTCCGCCTTGCAATTCAGCTGTTATTTTCCGTGCTTTTTCACGAGCAACTTCATCTTCTTTACAGCGAATATTGGCTTGTTTATAAAACTCGGTAATCTGTGCAATATCATAGCTTTCGACTTTATCCAAATCACCGTCAACCGTCTGAATTTCCGCCAAAATCATACCCATTGGTGTACCCCAATCACCCAGATGCACATCACTGGTGACCTTATTACCGACAAACCGCTCAATACGTTGAATC
>JAZNQW010000082.1:0-8729 GCA_045590435.1 Alphaproteobacteria bacterium
CATGGCTACGATCCGACTTATTTTGTTACAGGCCGAAATGTTGGATTTGAGAGCCAACCCGAACCGTTTAGCCGAAGGCACGGTGGTTGAAGCTAAAATGGAAAAAGGTCGCGGTTCGGTGGCTACGGTCTTGGTGCAAAAAGGCACGTTGAATATTGGTGATATTTTAATTGCCGGTAAGGAATGGGGACGCGTGCGCGCCATGTTTAATGAACACGGCAAAAAGGTGCAAGAAGCCGGTCCGGCTTGCCCGGTTGAGGTAATCGGGTTGCAAGGTACGCCGATGGCCGGTGATAATTTTGTTGTGGCAAAAGACGAAACTCAGGCGCGTGAAGTAACCGGCTATCGTATCAGAAAAGAACGTGATGCTAAATTGGTAAAGAGCGCTAAATCGGCCATGGAACAGATGATGGATAAAATTAAATCCGGAGAATCCAAACACTTGGCGGTTATTATTAAAGCAGATGTTCAAGGTTCGATTGAGGCATTGGAAGGTTCGCTCAACAAACTTTCTAACGACGAAGTAAATGTTCAAATTTTACACTCGGCGGTGGGTGGTATTTCGGAATCTGATATTACATTGGCTAAAGCGTCGAATGCATTTGTGATTGGTTTTAATGTGCGTGCCAATGCTCAGGCACGTGACATGGCGCACCGTGATGGTATTGATATTCGGTACTATTCAATTATTTATGATGTTGTCAATGACGTGAAAAAAGCCTTGGAAGGTATGTTAACGCCGGAACTCAGAGAAAAGATTTTGGGTTATGCGCAGATTCGCAACGTGTTCAACATTACCGGAGTTGGTAAAGTAGCCGGTTGTATGGTAACGGAAGGCATGGTTAAACGTGGTGCCAAAATTCGCTTGTTGCGAGATAATGTGGTGATTCACGACGGTAATTTGGGACAGCTCAAACGTTATAAAGATGACGTTAAAGAGGTTAAAGAAGGTTACGAATGCGGTATGAGCTTTGAAAACTATAACGATATTCAGGTTAACGATAATATTGAATGTTATGAAGTTGAAGAAATTGCCAAAACATTGTAGTAATGGGCAGAAAGGAAGGTTTGAATGGCACAGGAATTATCGCA
This sequence comes from Alphaproteobacteria bacterium, assembly GCA_045590435.1. Taxonomy (GTDB): domain Bacteria; phylum Pseudomonadota; class Alphaproteobacteria; order RF32; family CAG-239; genus RUG410. The sequence goes on from JAZNQW010000082.1 coordinate 1,093, forward strand.
GAGACAGTTGCGCGTCGGGCAGGAAGTGCGCCGCGTAATTGCCGAGGCTATAGAGCAGGGGGATGTGCGCTCGCCGGAGTTGGCCGAGGCATTTATTACCATTACACAAGTGGTAATGTCACCGGATTTGAAGTATGCCACCGTTTATTTGACGACGTTGAACGGTAAAAATATGGGGGTGATTTTAGAGCAACTGACAGCAGAAAAATGGCTGTTTAAGAAGTTGTTGGCCGCTAAGCTGAAATTACGTTTTACGCCGGAAATCAACTTTCGTGTGGATGACACATTTGATGAAGTGGAACGAATTAATAAGCTGATGAACGACCCGAAAGTTCAGGCCGATTTAGCAGAAGATTAAAAAATGAAAGTCGCGTAAAAACGCGACTTTTTTAAGTGGAAGATATAAATGAATAAACATAAATGGCAACTGGAATATGAACAATTTTTTATTGCGGCAAAACCGGCAATAACCGAATTTAACGCGCATAGAAATGAATTTAAGCATTTATTATGGGCACAAAAATGCCTTAAATTGGCCATAGGTCTTTTTATAAGTTTTGCACTTTTAATGGCGGTTATAAAAATATTACCGATACCGGAAGAAATTGTAGATATTTTTGAAATATACGTTGTTATTGGCGTGATGTTGACGGTTTGTGTGTTATTGGCGGTGATTTATCGTTTGGCACCGAATCAATCGGATTTTACTAATATAGATCCGGAGGCCAATCTGAAAAAAGCGTTAATGACGAAGTTTTTACAGATTTTTGGAGATTTTAAATGGCAGAAAAAACGGCAGGATTTAGTTTATGATTTCGCCGCTTTGCGTCAAACCATGATTATTCCGCAAAACATTGCGGTGGCCGGAGATGATTGCATTAGCGGACAGTATGAAAACGTGGGCATAAAGATGACCGAAATAAATATCGGACAAGGCGCTTTTTTCAGTTGGTTGGCGCTGACTGTGATTGCTGCCGCCTTAATTGCCGTTTTCACCACATTGACAGTATTTATCGGAGGTGTATTAGGGGCTATTTTTCAATCAGCCGGTTTAATGTTCGGAATTTGGTTTTTAGCAATCGTGTTATTGTTGGTGTGCGCAGTGTTTGGGATTTATTTTTTCATCAAATATCATTTGACAGCGGGAAATTTACGCGGTGTTTTAATAGAATTTGATATGCCGAAAAACTTTTCCGGTCATACATTTATGTATGAAAATGCAATAACGGCACAAGCATTGCGGTGTCGAAGCAAAAAAGGGTTTATGCCGGTTCACTTGGAAGACAGTGATTTTAATCGGCGCTATGTGGTTTTTTCGGATAATCAGGTGGAAGCGCGCTATGTTTTAACGCCGATCGTCATGGAAAATATTAAAAATATTGCGTTGTCATTTGCGGCAAGGTTTTATCGTTTATCTTTTCAAAATAACAAAATGTTGCTTTTGGTGGCAACAGATCAAGATTTATTCAAAATGGGCGACGTTCGGAAAAATACCGATAAAGCTACGTTTGATCTGATATATGATGAAATAACTTCTGTTTTACAGTTGGTTGATTTGTTTAAATTGAAAAATAAAAAACAATAAGAATCTGCGTAAATTAATGCGCATATACCGAATTTTTGCGTTGTTTGGCCATTTTCTGCGCAAATGTCATATTAACGCCAACCGAGTCAACAGAAGCCCAATATTGGCGCTGTGCTTCAGTATTGCAAAGCTTTAAAACTTTAGGCATATTGATATAATCGCTCATTAAGGCAATGACCGGTTGCATCTCTTCCGACCGCATCAGTAATAGTGGTTCGCGCCAATTTGGAATGGTAATGGCTTGCGGCTTGGATAAGCGGTGTTTGACCTGTGGTGACGGTAAAATATGGTGTTGTTTAGCTGATGGTGATGCATCAAGATATAAAGGTAGCAGATATGGTATGTTTTGCGACGTATTCACTTCATTAACAATAAACGCTGCTGGTGGTTGAGGCATAAACCATTCCGGCTCAAACCGGTTTGTTATTTCTATTGTTTTAACCGGAACATCAGAAGCGGAAAAATCCTTGATATAGTTTGTTATATCAACGCCTTTATAGGTATACATTTGCTGAATGATTTGCGCATATTGTGCATCATCATGCTTTATCAGACAACGGTTATTGCTAAGGCTCGGAAAAGAACGGACCAACTCGTCGAATTTTTTATCGACGCACATTTCGTTTTTAATTTTGTTGTATAAAATTGTGATAATGCCGGGATATTTTTGTAATTTCTCCGGTTTAACATGGTCTAGCTGCGCTTTCAATCGAGCGGCAATCAACAAATTTTGAAAAGCCTCTGATTGCTTGACAAGACCGACATTATTTAATAACTCTATGTCGTTTTCCACGTAAGCAGTTATTTGTCGACCATACGCCTTCAAACTTTTAACTTTGCGTAATCCTTCAGCAATCAAAACACGATCATCATCCGAGGCAATATCTTTTTCCATATATTTCCAAAAATTCACTCCGCCGATAGTATACATTTTATTACAAAGGTCTTGATAATTACCATTGCTACGCTTTTGCCAAATTTTATTACCGAAGCGATTATAATAGGTTTGCAAATATAAACGCATGGATGGTGCATAATGATTAGCAAATTTCTTCATCCACATATCACGCACCCCGTTCGCTACCAAACGCCATTCTTTTTCACGAGCCTCCTCTGAATAATCAAACGGATTGATTTGCTTATTTTTCAGGGCATCAATATAAAATTTTAAATATGATCGTTCATATTTTTCCAATACTTCTGCCTTATTATCCGCCGCCATATATTCTAAACGCACGGTTAGAAGTGCCGCTAAATTCGCCGTGATTTCATTATGCATGCAAATTTTATAATATTCATGTGGCGTCATGTACTTGTATTCATAAAGAAGCGCATGATTTTGGCTATGCCACCATTCATGCACAAACAGCGCTAAATCTAAGCGATAAAGGTTATTATTTTCAACGTAATTGCGGGTAATTTTTCCCATTTTATTCACCAACAGTGCTGTACCCGGTTTTTCAAGTGTGTCGGTTAGATATTTGATATCAACATACGGGTTTTTCAGAACAAATATGGTATCTATTGCATCTTGTGGTTCAGAGTGGGAAGATAACTTTTGTTTATACAGCATTGCCCCCAATCCACCGAACACGCCAAGAAATCCGGCGCACATCAATCCGTTGCGCAGGGCCAGATTATGTTTGGTTTTATAGCGTGCGTGTTTAGCCATATTGATACCCGCTAACATATTCTAGTTAAAATGAAATGAATTTTGCCTCATTATATGATATGTCCAAATTTTTGTCAACAATATTTTAGGACTAAAATGAAAAAAATATAAGCTAAAAACAAATATTTTTTAGCATTTGCGATATCGCAAAAAGGAAATTTCGGAAATCGAAGTCTATTCAGGCATCTTTTTAAGCAACGCTCTAATCGACGCGTCTTTGGCCATGTCTAAAGCGGTTTTCCCCTTGTCATTTTTAGCGTTCAAACTTTTAGCGGCGTCGTTTTCCATTAATAATTCAACTAATTCAGCATAACCATTGATGGAAGCAGACATGAGCGGCGTGAAGCCTTTATGATTTGCTAAGTTCGGATTCGCACCGTGTTTCAACAAAACCTTAACACTTTCAATTTTGTTGAAACCAACAGCCAGAGACAAAGCAGTGTTGCCGAATTTATCCTGCAGATTAACTTTAGCGCCATGTTTAATCAACAATTCAACAGCCTCCGGATCACTATATTGAATCATTAATGCGGTTTTGTTTTGCGGACCGCGCAAATTCGGATCGGCTCCGTTTTCAAGCAACAATTTCAAACTTGCGACTTGCACCGGATAAGTGGCTGACATTAAAGGCGTACGCCCTTCTTTGTTATGAATATTCACATCACACCCTAATTCTATTAAATTCAGCATTTTATCAGGTTTAAAATAGGCTTTTTGCAGAGCCGTTCTCCCTTCTTTGTCGCGCTCATTCATATTGGTTATTGGTTTCAAAATTTCAATCGTTTGCTGATATTTATGCAAATGTTTGGCATTTTTTTCGGTTTTAGCTTGTTGATAAGCCTGCGCCAGAGCATTTTCACCATAATTGTTGATTAAATTCGGGTTGGCACCGAATTTCAATAATAAACGCAACAAATTAGGTTTATCAATGGCTTGCATTAAGGCAGTTTCCTCGTAAGGATGATTTTGCAAATTCGGATTGGCACCGGCTTGTAGCAATAATTTGGCATTTTTCGGATGACTGATGCACGCCGTGATAAGAGCAGAGTTACCGGAAAATTCGTTTTGATTGTTAATCGTTTGTTTTGCGCCGTGTTCAAGCAAATATTGAATAACTTGCGGATTATCATGAGTAGCCGCATTCATTAACACCGTATCACCATATGAATTTTGCGCATTGACATTGGCGCCGAGTTTAACCAATCGTTGCACTGTTTCAACGTCAGTGTAATGCACAACTTTAAGGAGTAATGTGTTGCCATGTTCACTGTCTCGCGCATCAATTTGAGCACCTTTTTGCAATAACAGATTTAAAATAGCCGGTTTCTGCGCAACATGCTCATTTTGAACCAAAATGTTCGGTTTAACATTAGCTCCATAAGCCAAAAGAAGTTTAACCAATTCCATATTATCAGATAACAATGATGCCTCGAGCGGACTTCGAAAATAAGAGCCTTGTTTGTTAACATCAGCACCTTTTTCCAGCAAGAATTTGATTATTTTTATATCAACTTTGGCTTCAAGAGCTGTAATTAGCGGCGTTTTTCCTTGAGGATCAACTTGATTAATATCATGTTTTTTCAATTCTTGTTCAATATTCGCTTCGGTTGCATACTCCCACCATATCGGAGAACAAAAATTCCCTGCCTTACCGCATTTTTCCTGCATATATGGCTCTAATGCTTTCTGCAATTGTAAAAAATCGCCCATAGGAACTTGTGGTGTTGCATTTGCTACTGATATTGAAACAGATAATCCTAAAAATGATATAAAAAATAATCTTTTAGACATCAATCCCTCTTATCCGACTTTAGAATTTATATCCCCGCAACAGTTCCGCAACACTCATAGGCTTTTTCCCCTGACGCTGAATTTGAGTAATTTCGATGGCGGCGTCGGCACAACCCATAAATAATCGCTCCCCTTGCTGTTCTATTGGGCCGGCATTGATCGGCTCAGGTACCAATTTAGCGGCCAAGATTTTAAATCGCTCTCCGTTATGTTCAAAAGAAACTGACGGAAAAGGATTAAAAGCGCGGATCTTATTATACAAGTTCAGAGCATTGGTTTGCTTTAACAGTGCCAAATTCAATAAACATTCAGGTTTTTCGATTTTGGCGGCATAGCACGGCTCACCGTTAAGCGCAGATTGATGAGTGGCCTGAGTTCGATATAAGGTCAAATCATTCAATACACGCATAATTGCGGTGGCACCGGCAATTGCCAACGCGTCATGCAAGTCACCGCCGGTCATTGTTTCAGTGATGGCAATGCGTTCAACATCAAGTACATCACCGGTATCAAGTCCCTCGTCCATCTGCATTATGCTGACACCGCTTTCATTATCACCGGCCTCTATGGCTCGCTGAATCGGTGCGGCACCGCGCCAACGCGGCAAAAGAGAGGCATGGATATTGATGCATCCGTAAGAAAAGGCCTCCAGAACAGGTTTGGGTAAGATTAATCCGTATGCCGCCACAACAGCCACATCAGCTTTTAAATCGGTAAATTTTTTTTGTTCTTCTTCGGTGCGCAAAGTTTTCGGAGTTCTGACTTCAATACCACATTCTTCTGCAATTAGATGAACAGGAGACTTACACATTTTGTTGCCACGCCCTGCCGGCTTAGGTGCTCGCGTGTATACACAGACAACGTCATGCGCTTTCATTAAAGTCTGCAACGCCGATACGGCAAAGTCCGGCGTGCCCATAAAAACTATTTTCATTCGTCACCCATTCCCATGCGGTTATAGTTAATTTCCGTCTTAAATTTAGAAGCATAGTCTTTAAGCAATGCCTCTGCCATTTCGCGATTAACTTCCATATGCAAAGCACGAATCATAAAGTTTTTATCGGTTTCACTCATAGCGCCGGCATCACTATAAATATTGGTTGTGACGGCAATTACATAGTTTTCGCCTTGTTGCAGAACTTTGGCTTCACCTTGCGGCAAGTCAAACAATTCTTTCATTTTTTCAAACGGTAAATCCGCGAAACTTTCAGCCCGTGATAACGGCATGGTTTTAATTAATGACAAGTTGTAACGCGTAGCCAATGTACTAAGCGATTCGCCTGCATCCAACCCAGCCTCAATATTTTCAGCCAATTCTTGTGTGACAGCGGTGCGCTCGGTTTCACGCCAATATTGCAGGAGTTGCTCTTTCGCTTCTTCCTGCGGTAAAACATGAGTTGGCATAATTTTACCGACGCGCGCTACAACCAATCCTCGATCGTCTTCAACAACTTGCGTTATTTCCCCTTCGTTGTATGAAAATATGGCGTCAACCAAATCTTTATTTTCATGAAACATTTGTTCTAAGTCTTTATCAAAAACTTCAACATTGCCGTCTTCATCCAAATTGGCAACGACAATCAATTTATTGTCGGTATACTGTGCAGCAATATCTTCAAGCGTTGTACCGGCACCGATTTTATCTTCAATCTGTGCCATCAAAGCCTCAGTTTGATCATAAGATTTGTCTTGGCGAATCTTATTGATGATTTGTGCCTTAGCCTCGGTTTCCGGCATTTTTTGTGCTTCTTTTTCGGTTGTTACTTTCAGAATTTGCCAACTGCCGGCAATTTCCGTTACATCAGAGGCTTCACCAATATTCAGCGCAAACACGACATCAGCCAATTCATCCGATAAATCGGAACGGGCGACCAATCCTAAATCTACATCTTGTGGATTTTGACCATTTTCTGCCGCTACCGCCATAAAATCAGCACCTTCTTTTAGTTTAGCCGCAGCGGCTTCAGCATCTTCTTTATTTTCAAAAACCATTTGCAAAACCGCACGTTTTGCCGGTTGTTCATATTCATCAATGTATTCTTTATAGTAAGCGGCAACTTCTTCCGGCGAAACATCAATACTTTTTTCAATCGCATCATTGGAAATAAGAGCAATGACGGCATTGCGCTTTTCCGGAACGGTTAATTCTTCGCTGAAATTTTCATAAATTTGATCTAATTCATCATCTGTCGGTTGGCGTGTAATTTCTGCCGCCTCATTTAATATTTTAACGTAATTAAAGCTACGACGCTGTCCCATAACTTTTTGCATTTGCGTTATTAAAACTTGCGGCACATTGGTGTATGCCACTTGTGTATCCACCAAAATTTGTTTAGCTAATCCGAGTTTAACATCTTGAACAACTTCTGCTTCAGATTTTCCTTCCCTGCGCAAATATTCATTAAACAAAGAATGGTCAAACTTGCCACTGGCATTCCAAAACTGCGGTGATCCGGTAATGGCTAGGCCAACAACTTCCGGTCGAAAGTCGATTTTATACTTGCTCATAGCGCTTTGAACAATGGCTTCTTCCAACTTAATACCGGCCAATGCTTTGATAACTTCATTTTTAATCTTATCACTATTATC
>JAZNQW010000083.1:0-1792 GCA_045590435.1 Alphaproteobacteria bacterium
GCAGCCTCCCGGCGATCCGCGGCGGCGCAATCCATTTTGAAAAAACAATCATATAACCAACTTTTATCAAGTTCGGTTAAATAAACGTCGGCACTATAGCGGCCGTTTTCTATAGGCGTTTTCTGATAATAAAATTCAAAAAAAGGGTTGCTGTCTAATTGCATATAGTAGTAGCTGTTATCTATTACGAATGATAAATATAAGCCATGCTCAATCCGGCGCGGCGCGTTGTCAATCTGTTTTAATTTTTCAATATCTGTATTTAGATTAAACAACGCCGCGCGGCGTCTTTCATTATTATCGCTGTCGGGATATTCATTTATACCCGCCGCGATTTTTTCGGCGCGCGCCTGATATTCAATAATTGCGTTATCAATTGATCTGTTTTGAATATATCCGGCGCGATAGCCTGGTTTAATACGGCCGCCGTTATTCTCAATAACTGCTGCAAGTTCATTGATTATTAATAGCGCGTTATATTCCCACGTCGCCGGGTATAATGTTTGATCGTCTTTTGTAAAAAATATTGACATTGTTTTTCCCTCCTGATTAATTGCCGTGATATTGTTCTATTAATGCTATGATCCATACCGCGCCGAAAAACGCGATATAATACCATTCGTTAATTTGCCATATTTCCATTGTTGCGCCTCCTGCTAAAATCTACATTCATATTCTTTTAAAAAATCGCGCGGCGTAGTTTTGAAAATGTTTTCAATAATCCATAGTAGACTTTTTAAATCACAAGCATTCGCGCTTGATCCGTAATTGCACCAGCCTATAAACGGGCCGCCGGCGCTATTGATTAAATAAAGCGCCTCCGAGAAATAAGCCCAACGCGGGCCGGAGGCCGTGCGGCCGTATACGCCGCCGTGCAAAATGTTTGTAAAAATTTCATGTAGTTCGTTATCGTAGTTTTTCATTAGTCTATGCAGCTTGTTTTCCCGGGAGCCGCCGCCGGGCTTTTAAAGTGATTAAAATTGACACGGTTATTTTATAATCAATATTGATTAATTGCAATACTTTTTTAATTAATATTGATTAATTTTTTCTTATATAATAAGTAGAAAAAAGCAATAAAAAAGCCCGTATTTTGTGCCGTGTTTTATTCCTGGTTATTTTGTGCCGTGTCGCTGGTGCTGCTGGTGCTGGTGCGCTGCTGCATAGATCAGAAAAAAACGCACAAGCTGGACGCGGTCAAAAACCCTATTATCCTATAGGTAAATAGGTAAATGATCAATAACCCTATTGCATAGTAGGCGAATAGGCGATTGAGATCCCGGAGCGGTCAGGAATGCCGTTTTTGCACTTTATATATAGAGATGCCTGACCCGGGCGTGGCGTTTTCGCACTTTATACGGAAAATGCACTTTATATATGTTTGCGAACCCATAAATGCGGATTTTTGCACTTTATTACAGATTCTGCTTGCACTTTATAATCAATTGTGGTTATAATCGTGTCGAGGAGATATGATTATGGACGCAAAAACGATTATCAAGAATGCAATGAAGCATCAGAAAATAAAGAGCGGTGCGCTTGCCGAGCTTCTCGGAATGGACTATCAGGCATTCTGTAACAAATTGAGCAGAGGCACTATGAGCGCAAATTATATGGTTCAGATAGCGGACGCTCTCGGATGTGATATCGTCTTCAGAGACAGAAAGACGGGAGACATCATCGAATAGCCTTTAACCTTTCCAGGCTTAAAGGAAAGTGATAATATTGATCGCACGAGGACGGGTTTCGGCTCGTCCTTTTGCGTTGATCTATGGCTTTTGCGTTTTGACCC
>JAZNQW010000084.1:0-9377 GCA_045590435.1 Alphaproteobacteria bacterium
TTATATTCACACGCCTTCACTCCGGCCAAACCAAGCAATATATGGAATACATTATCATGCGATACGGCGTTATTTGTGCCTGACCGCAAACATGCTTTATCAAGCCCCAAAGCTGTTAATGTTTCATCACTTGCCCAAATAAAGAAAGGCACATGCGTCTGCTCCTTCGGCGCAATAATATACGGCGCCGAATGTAAATAAAACCCGCTTTCACCGAGTGATTCACCGTGATCTGATACATAAATCAACACCACATTATAATCCACTGCATACTTTTTGGCCTTTTCAATCAACTGTGCCAAAATATATGACGTATAATAAATTGTATTGTCATAAACATTAACCAATTCTTCGGTTGTGCACTCTCCCAACCTTTCCGTGGCGCAAACCGGCTTATAAGGAGCCTCATCTGCCGCATAGCGCTTAAAATATTTTGGTCCGTGACTGCCGATAGTATGCATAACCACCACTGTATTTTGCGGCATCGAAGGCATCTCTAAATCCAACTCGTCAAGCAGAACCGCATCCAAACAATCGTTTTCTTGCGGTTGCTTTCCACACGGTGAACTTAACTTAACCCGATTACATACATCTTTGCAATCACTGTTATTTTCCATCCATGTCACAAAATAACCGTTCTTCTGCAACACATCAAGCACATTCTCCGTATACGCCGCACTGCCGTTGCTATATTCCGAACGACCGTCCTTAGAAAACATGCACGGCACTGAAACCGCCGTAGACGTTCCACACGCCGCAGCATTCTGATAATAGAACAAATTGTCAGTATACGGCCGCAACGGTGCATTAGTATCACGCTCATATCCGCTAAGCGAAAAATTAGCCGCACGCGCCGTTTCTCCCACCACAAAAATAATCAAATTCTTTTTACCGTTATGCCAATACGGCACATAGCTTGAATCAATACCAATCGGCACAAACTCACGACTCTGCCTGTAATATTGCTTGGATAGAGAAATAATTGCACTAATGTAATTAACCGGCACCAAAAAATATTTCACCGGCTTATAAGCACGCACAAATGGAATAACCTCACGACGGTTCGGCACAATCAGCACCAAAACAATACACAACAAAGTGCCTATAACCGACAGTCTCCGCCCCAATCCGACAGGTTTAATTTGCAACCACCGAATAAAAAGCGCCGGTATAACACCTAAAATAAGAATATATGCCACCCAACGCAAATTCAAAAGTTCTAACACTTCGGCCTGATTTGTTTGCAGCACATTTTCCAACATTTCGCTGTTAATATACACATGATAAGTATTGATAAAATAAAACACACTGCTGTTAATCAACAAAAACAAATACGATAAAGGCTTCACCGTTAGACGCCAAAACAGCAATAAGCACCCTACACTACCCAACGCCCACAACGCCATAAATGTGCCAAACGTCCATAGATAAGTGCCGCTTAATCGATAAATTTCAGCAAAAAATATACAATTAAACGCCAACAAATTATACAGCATAAACAAAATGCCGTAAAGAGCCACATTCACTTGCAATTTCAAACGTCCCTGTCTCAAGATTTATGCAACCATTTTTTTCACTGTATTAATTGCGTCAGATATTTTACCTACTTCCGTGCCGCCAGCCTGCGCCATATCCGGTCGACCGCCACCGCCAACGCCACCTAAAACAGTTGCTGCCGCACGCACCAAATCAACCGCATTATATTTGCCTGTTAAATCCGGACTAACGCCAACCACAACCGAAGCCTTACCGTCCTTATCCGAAGCCAAAACCACCACGCCGGAACCGATTTTTTGTTTCCACTCATCAACAAACACTTTCAATTCTTTCGGGTGCGCATCAGCCACCAGCTTACCTACAAATTTAACACCGTTAACAGTTTCAACTTCGTCTTTAGCCGCACTGCTGCCACTGGCCAAACTCTTCTTTAAATTGAAAATTTCCGTTTCCAATTTTTTACGTTCTTCCAATAAACCGGTAATGCGATTTTCCAAATCATTCACATTGGTCTTTAAGCCTGCCGCCACAGCATGCAACTTGTCTTCCAAGTGGCAAACATATTGGTCTGCCCCAACGCCGGTCACACATTCCAAACGTCGCACACCGGCCGCCACGGCAGATTCCGATAAAATATGGAAGTAACCGATATTACCGGTATGCTGAACATGTGTTCCGCCGCACAATTCGCGAGAAAACGGACAAGTCTCATCCCCCATAGTCACAACGCGCACATCTTCAGCGTATTTCTCGTCAAACAACGCCATTGCACCAAGTTTAACGGCCTCGTCTTTATTCATTATCACGGTTGAAACCGTTAAATCATTCCTGATTTGCGCATTCACAATACGCTCTACTTCGCGCAACTGCTCTGCCGTAATTTGCTTCGGATGCGAAATATCAAACCGCATTCTGTCAGCTTCCACCATTGAACCTTTTTGCGCCACATGATCTCCCAAAACCTGTTTTAAGGCCTTGTGTGCCAAGTGCGTGACCGAGTGATTGGCACAAATCTGCGCTCTGTTTTCACTGTTTACCGCAAAATTAGCAAAATCGCCAACTTTCACCGAACCGTTTTTCAACTCGCACACATGCACAAACACATCGTTGAGTCTGCGTTTGCAGTCCACAACCTCTGCCATCCAATCTTTGCCTTTAATCACGCCAATATCACCAACCTGACCGCCACATTCACCATAGAATGGTGTTTGATTGGCAACAAGCTCAAATTGACCGGAGCTGACTTCTTGCACTTCGGCACCGTTTTGCACCAAAGCCTTAATTTCGGCATCAGCCTTCAGCGTATTATACCCCAAAAACTCGGTTGCACCGCACTTATCTTTAACACCATACCAAACTTTGGCCGTTCCTTCATCACCCGAACCGGCCCAATTCTTGCGGGCTTCGGCTTTTTGGCGTTCCATACAGGCATTAAAACCGTCTACGTCAACTTCTAAGTGTTTGGCTTTAAGCGCATCTTGCGTTAAATCGAGCGGAAAACCGTATGTATCATACAACCTAAACGCTGTTTCGCCGCTCAGCTTAGCGCCACTCGGCAATTTAGCCAATTCGTCGTCCAGCAACTTCATACCCTTATCAAGCGTGCGCCCGAAACGTTCCTCTTCAATGGCAATGGTTTCGCGGATAAGATTTTCGCGGGCATAAAGTTCCGGATAGGCTTCACCCATTTCCTGTTGCAATGTCGGCAATAATTTATAAATCATCGGTTCCTTCACACCCAATAAATAAGCATGACGCATAGCACGACGCATAATACGGCGCAAAACATAACCGCGCCCTTCATTAGATGGTAACACACCATCGGCAATCAAAAAGCAAATGGCGCGCAGGTGATCGGCCACCACATTGTGCGAAGCCTTCAGCGGTCCGTTCGGATCGGTGTTGGCAATATCGGCAATGGCTTTAATCAAGTGTTGGAACATATCGGTTTCAAAGTTAGAGTGCACACCTTGCAAAATGGCGGCAATACGTTCCAATCCCATACCTGTATCAATGGACGGGCGTTTAAGGTTAATACGTGAACCATCCGGTAAATCTTCAAATTGATCAAACACCAAATTCCAAATTTCAATAAAACGATCTCCGTCTTCTTCCGGTGTTCCCGGTAATCCGCCCCAAACTTCCGGTCCATGGTCATAAAAAATCTCCGAACATGGTCCGCACGGACCTGTGTCACCCATCTGCCAAAAGTTATCTTTGGTGGCAATGCGAATAATACGGTCTTCCGGCAAACCTGATACTTTCTTCCAAATATCATGAGCTTCATCATCATTGTGATAAATCGTCACTGCCAACTTTTCCTTCGGCAATCCGAATTCTTTGGTTAACACTTCCCACGCAAACGGAATAGCACTCTCTTTGAAATAATCACCAAACGAAAAGTTACCAAGCATTTCAAAAAACGTATGATGCCGCACATCATATCCCACACTGTCCAAATCGTTATGTTTACCGCCGGCGCGCACACTTTTTTGCGCCGTAGCGGCTCGGGTGTAGTCACGTGTTTCGTTTCCGGCCAGAATATTCTTAAACTGAACCATACCTGAATTGGTAAACATCAGCGTCGGATCATTATCCGGCACTAACGAAGACGACGGCACAATCTTGTGCCCTTGTTTCGCAAAGTAATCCAAAAAAGTTTTGCGAATTTGATTTACACTGACTGTCATTTTACACCCTTTTGTTAGTCATTAAAAAAATAAACTGCACTAAGTTAACGCAAACAAACCTCATTGGCAAGAGATTATTTACAAAAAATTATCATAGAAGCAAACACCAATGCTCCGTGAACCGCAAAACACCGTTCACTTTATTTGAATCTTCTTACCCGAACCGATTAACGGAATAATCTGAAAGTTACAAATTAAACTTCTTTAATTTCGTGAATAACCTGCTTAATTTTGTTTGCGGTAGCGTCAATATTCTGTGCCAAACCGGCATCTGCTTTAGCTATATCTTCCGGTCGCACACAAAACAGTCCGGCCTTAACATCTTGCAGTTCATCGGCTAAAGTCAACCCCACCAAGGCCAACACCATGTTTTCATTAATGCCTCGACTGCCTTCCGTTAACTGGCGCGCCCGTTCATCCAAAATTTTCGACAGTTGCAAAATATGCGCTTCCTGCCCATCCTCACAAACAATCGCATATTCGCGCTTATCAATTGTTATTGTCACCTGTCCCATTTTCTTGCAACACCTTTTCTAATCTGGCCACCACATCATCAATATTTTCGGTTGTTTGCGAAATAGTCTGTTGCATTTCGTTCAATTTTTGTTCCGAAATCTGATATTTCTGTGACAATTCTTCTTTTTGTTTCATTTCTTCATCTAAGCGTGCCTGAATTTCCGCCACTGCCGAACTACCGGCCGCCGACGCTTTTTCCTGTTCTGCCAACTTGGCTTCAACCGCCGTCAACTTTGCCTCTGTGTCAGCCAATTTCCGTGCCAACTCATTGTTTTTATTTTCAGCCTCATCAATTTGGGTCTTGCGATTATTCAACGCCGTATTCAAATTCTGCACTTCGGTTTGTAATCCGCCGATTCGCGTATCGCGCGATTCTATCTGTGACTGCAAATCTTTTATTTTATTTTCGGATTCGGTATTATTTTGCGCCGCCGCCAAATCAGTCGCTATTTTATCTTTTTCAGCCGTTAATGATTGAATTTGCGCCTCCAACTCCTTAGCTTTACTCTGAGCCGCTTCGGCATTTTTTCTTTGCTCATCTAACGCCGTTTGAAATTGCGTACGTTGTTGCTTAACCACACCAATCAGCTCTTCTACGGCCGCATTCAAGCGTCCGAGCGAAGCATGGCTTTTTTCTAAATTTTGCGTATCCGTCATAAAAACTCTTCCCTTTACCAAAAATTGTTATATAATCGCTTTATTCAAAAAAATTAACATAAAGATAATTAAAATGCAAAACTTAATCGTTAGAATTACGCAAAAAAATTTTTCTCAACTCGAAAACCCGAAAATCGGTTGCTTTATTCTGCCGGATTCGACCACTTCTGACTTTGCCGAAGCATTTATTGAAAAAGCCCACGCCGAAAACAAATTGGTCTTGGTGCAAGGCGTCAAAGCGCTTGATTTTTATTTGGCACATCACACCGACGGCCTGATTATTGATACTGTAAAAGAAGAAAAGCCTCAAAAATCGGTTAAAGCCATGCAAAAGAAAGCCCCTAAAGCCCTTTTGGGCGTTATTTGCCGCAACCGCCGTCACGAAGCCATGTTGGTCAGTGAATGTGAGCCTGATTTTGTAATTTTCAAGGTTTGGGGCGATGGTTTTGACGCCAATAAAGAACTTTTAGCGTGGTATAACGATCTTTTTCTCATTCAAAGCGCCGCACAGGTAGAAGAACCTTGTGATTATGCTTCCCTGCCGACCGATTTTGTTATTATGAACGACACCGACTTATAGTCTTAAAAAAAAGCAACCAAACATACATACATTTTTTGCTTGCCAAATTAAAAAAATTCGGCTATAAGACCGCCATAAAATCACATTTTAACATTGTAAATAGGAGATCAGATTATGAAACAACTCGCAGGCGCCATCAGAATTGGCTGGGTTATTGAATATAAAGGCAAACCGTGGACCATTACCAAAGCCGTTCACATTAAACCGGGTAAAGGCGGTGCATTTATGCAGGTAGAAATGAAAGAAGTTGAAGCCGGCACCAAAACCAACGAACGCTTCCGCACCGAAGATACAATTGAAAAGCTGATGGTTGAAGACAAAGATTGCCAATTTTTGTTTGAAGATGCTTCGGGTTTAACCTTTATGGAAAACGAAACCTTTGAACAATTCAATATGCCTGCCGATATTTTAGGCGATTCGCGCCCGTTCTTGACTGACGGCATGCAAGTACGCGTTTCATACATTGACGGTCGCCCGATTTCGGTTGATTTGCCGTTGCAAGTAATTTGCACGGTGGTTGAAACTGAACCGGCGCTTAAAGGCCAGACCGTTTCTTCGTCATACAAACCGGCCATTTTAGATAATGGTGTGCGCACCAACGTGCCGCCGTTTATCAATGTGGGCGATAAAATTGTGGTTGGCACCAGTGAAGCAAATTACGTTGAAAGAGCAAAATAATGGCTTATTTATCCCCGACCTTAACGCTGTTAACTGCGGCGGTTAAAAAAGCGTCAACTGCCGTTGCACGTGACTTTAATGAGCTGGAACACCTGCAATCTTCCATACATGGTAATGCTTCGTTTGCCACGCGTTCGGTTGAAAAAGCACAAAATATTCTGCGCGAAGAATTGCAAAAATTAAAACCGAATTATGCTTTTGTATTTGAAGCAGTCGATTCTCTACCGCAAAGCGGCAACTATTTTGCAATTTGCGCCATTGACGGTATTGAAAATTTCACACATGGAAATAATAAATTTGCAATTTCCGTAGCTATGATAACAAATAATGTTGTAACAGCTGCGGTTGTTTATAATCCGATATCGGATGAAATGTTCTTTACCGAAAAAGGAAGCGGTGCTTTCAAAGAAGGTTTCAGAAGCCAAGAGCGCTTGCGTGTCACCGGTAATAAAAATTTGCAAAATGCTTTATTGAGCTGCACAACAGCGGACAACATTCTGTCCAAAGCGCTCAAAATCAGCCCGAATATCCGCATCAGCGGTACAAC
Organism: Alphaproteobacteria bacterium; assembly: GCA_045590435.1. Taxonomy (GTDB): domain Bacteria; phylum Pseudomonadota; class Alphaproteobacteria; order RF32; family CAG-239; genus RUG410. The sequence goes on from JAZNQW010000084.1 coordinate 7,166, forward strand.
GGCTCTTGATTTGGCTTATTTGGCGGCCGGAAAAACCGACGCCGTTATTGCAACGAATTTACCGACCAACGTTGTGGCTGCAGGAATGTTGTTGGTTAAAGAAGCCGGCGGATACATCATACCTGTCGGTCAAACTGACGTGCGTTCGGAAGATTTAAGCAAAGTATTAACAAAAGGCAGCTTAATTGCCACCAATGAGGCCTTAAAGCAAAAAATTGCCGACGCCATGGCGTAACGCTTTTTTACCGTCATTATCCGGCTCGACCGGCATGTTTTTTACCGTCATTATCCGGCTTGACCGGATAATCTCGGCAAAATAGCAAAAAAATTTAAAAAACTGTAAAAATAATGCTTGCGTATTTGATTTGCTTAATGTATAAAGGCTAAAAATATTTCAAGTATTTAAGTGGAGAATATAAATGAAAAAAGGAATACACCCTGATTATCACGAGATTACATATGTGATGACAGATGGCACAGAAGCTAAAACAAAATCAACTTGGGGCAAAGAAGGCGACAGAATGCTCTTGGAAATTGACCCGAAATCGCATCCGGCTTGGACCGGTGTTCGCCGCATTGTTGACAATGGCGGTCAAGTTGGTAAATTTAACAGCAAATATGCCGCTTTTGGTCTGAAAAAAGGCTAATTCGGATTCGTCTTATCGTAATGGCCTGCATTTTGCGGGCTATTTGCGTTTATAAAATGCAAAAATTGCTTGTATCTCCGCGCAAGTGCGTTATTGTAAATGCATCAGTAAATTTTTAAAATGAAAGGAAAATAATAATGACAGCTCCTTTAATGCCGAAAGCCACGGCAGTGTGGCTTGTTGAAAATACAACATTAACATTCCGCCAAATTGCCAAGTTCTGCGAAATTCACGAATTGGAAATTCAGGCCATTGCTGACGGTGATGTTGCTTACAACATTGTGGGTTTAAGCCCAATTAACAATAATCAACTGACTTGGGAAGAAATTCATCGCTGCGAAGCCGATTCGCATGCCGATTTACAGGCCAACGTTTTTGAAACCAATGTAAAAGAACGCAACGCAAAAGCGAAGAAAGTTCTGTCGCCGACACAACGCAGCGAAAAACCGGCGGCCATTTTGTGGATTCTCAAGAACTATCCGGAAATTATGGATTCGCAAATTTGTAAATTAATCGGCACCACCAAGCCGACAATTGAAAAAATTAAAAGCGGCGAACATCCGGATATGGCAAATATTAAACCGAAAAATCCGATTACCATCGGTTTGTGTGAAGAAAAAGATTTAAAATATGCTTTGGAAGTATCGAAAGCTCGTTTAGAACCAAAGAAAAAAGCCGTGAAAAAAGCCACCAAGAAAAAGGCGGCGAAGAAAACGACCGTCAAAAAGGCTAAAAAGACAACGGCCAAGAAAGCACCGGCTAAGAAAGCTACAGCTAAAAAAACTTCTGCCAAAAAGACAGCGACCAAGAAAAAAACAACCGCTAAAAAAACGGCAACTAAAGCCTCAACTAAAAAAACAGCGGTAAAAAAATCGACGGCTAAGAAAACTATGGCTAAAAAGACAACAACTAAAAAGGCTACGGCTAAGAAAACGACAGCTAAAAAGGCAACAAGCAAAACCGTAGCAACAAAGAAGGCGGCACCTAAAAAAACCGCTGCTAAAAAAGCTCCAGCTAAAAAAACCGTTGCGAAGAAAACGACAGCAAAAAAGACGGCAACTAAAAAAACACCGGCTAAAAAAGCAGCCGCAAAAAAATCAACGTCAAAAAAAGCCGCAAAATAGTTTAGACGGACTTTAAAAACTTGAATACCGAATGGGGTTCCCTCATTCGGTATTTTTTATCGCCGAAACAAGCGGAAATATGGCAAAAATTACTAGACAAAACGCCAAAAGCGTGTTATGATATACTTAAAATATGACCCCTTGGAGGTAAAAATGGCAGAAATTACCGCAGCAGATACAACACCGCAGATTACGGATGAAATCAAAAAAGCCTACTATGCGCTGATTGCCAGTCATGCCGCTGATCGTAGCAGTGATGAAACAAAATCTATGTTGGCGAATTTTGCCAAATTGTTGCCGGCAGAAGAGAAAGCTCGTCATAATCTATTAGCAACGCTCAAATCTTATTTGCAATCCGAGCAACTAAAAGGCGATATTAAATTGCAACCTGGAACGCCGGCAATCGTTCGCAAAAATCTGGGGAAAGTTGCCGATAATATC
>JAZNQW010000085.1:0-3454 GCA_045590435.1 Alphaproteobacteria bacterium
TGGACGACGTGTACACAAATAGTACACGAGGAGAAAAGTTGCAAGCAGATGACCATTAGACGAGGTTTCTTAAGTTATTCTATAATAAGGAGCATCCCATTATCTTTAACGCCGGTTACTTTTGCTGTATCACCGGACTTAAGCGACTTTTCACAATATGCCAACCAGAATGTATCGCCGATTTTGACTTTGGTTTGATTATCGACCACATCTTCAGCCAAAGTAACTGTTTCACCAACATGCTGCGCGGCCGGATTATTCAAATTCCGATATTCTTTAGGCGTTTGTGTCCGTTTAAAAATCTGTCGATATGCCAACCAGCCGAATATGGCAAAAACAGCGGAAAAAGCCGCAAACCACATCAATTGCGTTGTAAAAATCATTGGTACAAAATAAACCACAATGCTCATGGCAAAAGCCGCCAAACCGAACCAAATAAGATATACGCCTGGCACCGCCAATTCCAACAAAGACAGAACCAGTCCGAGCACAACCCAATTTGTCACATCAGAATTAAACATCTTAGCAAACATCATTTCTAACATTGTTAATGCCTCCGATTATTTTTTTGCCTTGCTCGGCGCAATATCTTTAACCAATTCACTGATTGACGCCACCGTACTCATCACCTGAGCCGTATCAACCGGCAACATCAGAAGTTTTTCATTCGGTGAAGTCACAATACCTTGCAATGCTTCAATATATTTCTGCCCCAAGAAATAAGACAAAGCTTTAGCATCACCCTTAGAAATAGCTTCTGAAACCATTAACGTAGCTCGAGCTTCGGCTTCAGCGGAACGTTCACGCGCTTCGGCCTCACGGAAAGCGGCCTCTCTCTTACCTTCTGCCTCAAGAATGGCAGCCTGTTTAGAACCCTCTGCCTGCAAAATTTCCGATTGACGCTGACCTTCGGCCTCTAAAATGCTGGCACGTTTATCACGTTCGGCCATCATTTGGCGCGCCATAGAATCAATCAAATTTGCCGGTGGAGCAATATCTTTAATTTCCACACGTGTTACCTTCACGCCCCACGGCACGGTTGCCACATCTACCACCGCCAATAATTTTTGGTTAATTATGTTACGTTGTGAGAGCAGTTCATCTATTTCCATACTGCCAATTACGGTTCTGATATTGGTCATCACCAGATTCATAATGGCATAATCCAAATTTTCTACCTGATAGGCGGCACTAACGGCATCTTGAATTTGATAAAACAACACCCCGTTAACCGTAACCATAGCATTATCCTTAGTAATCACTTCTTGCGAAGCAACTTCAAGCACTTGCTCTTTTTTGCTGATTTTTGCACCGATGCTTTCAAAAATCGGAATCAAAACATGAAATCCGGGAGATAACAATCTAGTATACTTTCCAAAATTTTCAACCGTATATTCATATCCCTGTTGCACAATAACGATTGATTTCAAAATCGCCACTGCCGCAACAACCACTAATGCTACCGCAACTGCTTCCATAGCTATATCCTTTCATTTAAAACAAACCCTATAAATAAAATACATTAATCAACGCAAATATCAAGCGTTGACAGCAATTTATACATATAAAAAATGCCAATCGAACAGTACCTTAATCGGCTTTTTTTCTAAATGAAAAATATTTATGCAAAACAAATGTAACAATGGTTGAAAATATCAAATAAATACCTTGAGCCGCCCATGTTTTAAGCCCAAAAAAGACCATCAAAAACGTCATTATCGGCGCATTAATCAAATATAGAAAAATATATACCGACCACGCTTTGGCAAACTCTTTTTTCCAATTACCGGTGCTTCTGAAAACGTAATAACGCATGGTTGCAACCGAAATATTTATCGTAATAACATATTGCAGAAGTAACGCCGCATTAGCTACCGCCTCAGGAGCAAAACCAAATTGATATTTTTCATTAACATTGCCAAACAACCAATCCAATGCGTTCAATAATGAATATGCCAAAACCGTATTAAAACCACCGACCAATAAATAACGAAATTTTTCGGAAAATCTGAACCAAATATTTTCTGCCCATAAATACAGCTTAATTATTGTCCGCATTACCAATCCCTTTCATCACGCTTTTATCCAGCAATGTTTCTAATTCAACCTTGCGCCATGGTGATAAAATATTTTCATCCCACACATCTTCCATATGCTGCTGATCAATTTCCGGCATTCCCGGATGAATCATAATCTCAACTGCTTTATAGCCGGCCGGAATTTTAACCCCGCTGAATAGATTTTTATTGATTTTACAAGTATATAAAATGCTGTAAAAATAAACATCAGAACGGTATCCGTTCCACCATGTTAAAAAGCGCAAAATCATATATTTTATCAATCCGCCGTCTAACAGCCAGCTTTTAGATTTGTTTTGCCGCATTGTATTAAAAATATTTTCATTCATTACGCGCACACGCTCTATGCCGTATTTTTCTTGCATTCGACGCACAATTTCAAATACTGCCGGAATAAGATGCACATGCCGATGACCGTCAATATGTTTAAAAGGTAAATTGGTTGCCAGATATTTTTCTATTTGAGCGCAAATTTCTGTTTCAACCTGTTTTTTAAAAGATTGCGGATGCAAATACGATAAGAGCAATAAATTTACAAATCCGTTCTTAAGTTTACCGTCTGCACCAACCAACAAAGGAATATCTTTAGGATTTGAGGCCGGATATTCATTCGTCAGGTTCAAATGTAATCCCATCTCCAAATCCGGCATTTGACGCGCCAATTCCACTGCCTCACGGGCATATTTTTGATTAACCATCAAACTGGCACTGTTCAAAATACCCTCTTGATGCGCCTTTTTAATAGCTTCATTAACACCTAAGCTGATTCCGAAATCATCGGCATTAAATATCTTTTTGAGCATATGTTTTCCCCTTTACTGCCGAATTTTCAACATAATCTGCCATATACAACGGACGCTTTTTTACTTCCATATGAATTTTGCCGATGTACTCACCGATAATTCCCAAACAAATCAACTGTACCGAACCCAAAAACACTACTGTGACCATAATTGTGGCATAACCCGGTGTCGGATTATGTAAAAAGAAATGCTCGATAAACACATAACCGCCAAGCAACAATGCCGCAAAGGCCGAAATTAACCCCAAATATGTGGCCAATCTGAGCGGCACAACCGAAAATTGTATTATACTGTTCAACGCCAAACGTAATGATTTCATAAAATTATATTTGGACTCACCGCTGAAACGCTCCGGTGCCACAAAATCAATCATAGCCACATTTTCTTTTGGTAATACCCAACTGAGCAACCCGCGAAACAGTCTGTCTTGCTCATTAAAACCTTTCAAAAAATCAACATATTTACGATCAAGCAATCTGAAATCCGGCGCACTTTCCATAATTTTGGTGTCCGATAATTTATTCAAAATAAAATAAAATGTTTTGGCACACAATTTATAAAGCGCCGAAGTAT
>JAZNQW010000086.1:0-19043 GCA_045590435.1 Alphaproteobacteria bacterium
CATATACATCTGAGTGTTTCGGAAAACGGCTTAAATTATACGGCGGAATAAACTGAGGATACGAAAAAAGCTCTGCATAAAGCAGAGCCTTTCTTTAGCATTGTTCAGATATTTCCAACCGGGGATTCTACTGCAAGCGACCGCACTTGCGGACCTTGGCTTGATCATCCTTGTAATCATATCCGATATCAGGAATGTTACTACCGCGGATGACTGCTTTCCAGTAGCCGATATGGTCACCGTGCTCATGGCCGGTGAGCCAGTAGGCGCCCGACAAAATAGGCTTACCTAACTCGCGGAGCTTCTCATTCAACTCAGTGCGATTGGCGGTCACCAGCGTGCACTGGGTGTCATCCATCAGGTCTTTCTTCTCTTCCACCGGCGGGAACGGCACCATACCTGTTTCATCCAGCATCAGGTAGAAGTTCGACTTGTTGAACGGGAAGATGGCAATCGGTGCCATATCCCTGCCTTGCTCAAACGAAACACGAGTCGGCTTGCCATTGATGTTGCAGAGGAGATCGAAGTTTTCCTCTTCCTTCGGGCACTGTTGAGCCTTAACGGCGTTTTCGATGTCTAACACTGTAACTCCATTTGTGGCCATGATTCCTAGAATCTGCTTGATGGCCTCGTTCTTTGTCTCACTCATAATAGTAAGGGATTAAAAATTAAAATTAATTGTAAAATAAAACACAAAGATTAATGTAGCAGATTCTGCGGATTTGTCAAGTATTTTTGTATATTTTTTTATTAAACGACGATAAATCAGCCTGAATTGCAAAAGGCCCGAGAATAACTCGAGCCTTTTTGATTGAAACAGTAAAGAAATTATTTGCTGTTTACAGTATCTTGCAAAGTTTTGCCGGCTTTAAATTTAGCAACTGTGCGTGCCGGAACTTTAATGCTTTGACGTGTGCGCGGATTCATTGCCGTTGTTTCAGCACGATAAGACGTTAAGAATGTGCCGAAACCAACCAAACGAACATCATCACCAGATTTCAAAGCGCTACTGATTGATGTAATTGTTGCTTCCAAAGCCTTAGCAGAATCTGTTTTTGTTAAACCCGACAAATTAGAAATATTATTAATCAAGTCGTTCTTATTCATTTTTAATTCCTTTTCAGATTATTTATTTACGAGAACCATTCTCAGCAACCTATCTAAAACAAATATTTCATTATTGTCAAATAAAAAACGACATTATTTAAAAAATTTGAACCGCTGATCTCTTCTCAAAGATCAACGGTTCGCTTTTAATTTTGAGATTTCAACCGTTGCCACAATTCTTGCAACTCGGGAGATATCTCTTTCGGGCTATAAGCCCGTGTAATTTCAAGCACGCATTCGTCAGTTTCGGTAAACTTTCCTGCCAGAATACGCTCTAAAGTTTCATCAAAAAACTTTTTGAGCTGAATTAAGATCAGTGGTGTCATATTCAGCTGACTAATCACCGGCTTAATATTCAAAAGTAAGTCGCGTGACATGGTGCTGATGAACCCTCTATCAAAGATAAAGTTGATCATACACGGTGAAATATAACCGACTTGCGGCACCAAACGCTCCACAAATGAACATATTTCCGGATAAACCTGCCGGCGCTCATCTTCACTTTTCAGTTTATAAAAAATGTCGATAATCTGCGTTTCTACCATGTTATACAGCTTCATTCGGCGGCAACCTTGTTCATGATACAGAAGCAGCCTGATTTCGGCTATACCAAGTTCGCACCGATTTTTCTCCAGACTTTCAATATGATGCAACGTCTGCTTCAAAAACTGTTTGTTTTCCTCGAACAGATTGTCTTGCAGCGCTTTTTGCACGCTCCAGCTTTCCAAATCCGGCGATTTACCATCTAACAGCATTTGAAAGGCGACAGTATTTAAATCGTGCACCTTACGCAGAAATTCATTAATTTTGGAAATCAGATATTCCAAATTTTCATTCTGCTTTTGCAAACCTGAAATAGCTTGTTCTGTCACGTTTGCCCGACGATTCATGTAGTCCAACCATTTTTTCTGCCGCTGATATTCATTTACTTCAGCCGACAAATCAAACGTCAGTTCCTTCTTTTGGCGCGGCGTTGCTATACGCTCAATTTTAAGATTACCGCTTTGCAATTGTTTGATTTTCTCTTCATTACGAACAAAGGTTTGGCGCACATGGCGCAAAACTTTTTCATAAGAATGAACTTCGAATTGCTTAATTGCGGCAAAATCATCTAAAAACTTGAGACCGATCGCATCTAAACCATGTCGTTCAATATGGTCTATTAGCGAAGCCTTCATTGTTTCGTACAGTTTGTTTTCAATTGACATCACTGTAAGAATGGCATTTTTCACCTCTTCAAATGTTGCTTTTTCTTTGATAAGGTGATTAGCCCAACGACGCGCTACCGGAGTGGCCTGACGCATGGCATCATTAATCCACTGTTTGTTAAAATTATTCTCCATAAATTCTATTTAAATTATATAAACACTAAATTTCAGTATATACTTCTAAGGGATATTTGTCAAATGCAAAAAAATGCTTGCCTTTCATTTTTTTTGTTTTATGCTAACGAATAATGAAAAAACAAGCAAAGGATTAAGGAAAATGAAGACCAGAACCAGATTTGCGCCAAGCCCTACCGGATATATGCATATCGGCAACTTGCGCACCGCGCTTTATGAATATTTAATTACCAAATCTACCGGTGGCGATTTTATTTTAAGAATTGAAGATACCGATCAAAAGCGTTATGTTGAAGGTGCCACCGACATCATATTCCAAACTTTAAAGCGCGTGGGAATGAACTGGGATGAAGGGCCGGATATCGGCGGAAATTACGGGCCTTATATTCAATCTCAAAGAAAATCGATTTATGCCGAATATGCGCACAAATTGGTTGAGCTGGGCGGCGCACATTATTGTTTCTGCGCTCACAAAGAGGAAGATGAGAATGAAGAAGAACCGCAAACACATGCTAAACTCAAAGATCCGTGCAAACTGATTCCTTTAGAAGAAGCTAAAGCCCGTATTGCCGCCGGTGAGCCTTTTGTTGTGCGCCAGAATATTAATAAAAAAGGTACTTCTGTTTTTCATGATGTGGTTTATGGCGATATTGAAATTGATTATGATGAACTTGATGAAGGCGTATTACTCAAATCTGATGGCTTACCGACATATAACTTTGCCAATGTGGTTGATGACCACTTGATGCAAATTACGCATGTTGTGCGTGGTAATGAATATATCAGTTCCACTCCAAAATATAATTTGATTTATGAAACCTTCGGATGGACACCGCCGATTTATGTACACGTACCACAAGTTATGAAAGATGCGCAACATAAGCTCAGTAAGCGCAACGGTGACGCTTCATTCCAAGATTTGGTGGCAAAAGGCTATCTGCCTGAAGCTATTTTGAACTATATCGCCCTACTCGGTTGGAATCCTGGTGATGAACAGGAGATTTTTTCGTTACAAGAATTGGAAAAATGTTTCTCAACCGAAAGATTGAATAAATCTCCGGCTATTTTTGACATTAACAAGCTGACTTGGATGAATGGTTGCTACATTCGTAATCTGTCGGCCGAAGAATTTGATGACATGGCTCAACCATATTATCAAAATTTGGCAACTTCCGTGAATACAAAAGCGTTAAGTGCCGTGTTGCAACCGCGTATTGAAACTTTAACGCAAATTCCGGCACAAACTGATTTTCTGAGACAGATGCCTGATTATGATTTAGATTTATACAATAATAAAAAAATGAAAACAACGTCGGAAATCGCTCGGCAGGCGCTTGAATTGGCTTTGCCGGTTATGCAACAGATTGATGACTGGTCTAATGAAAATTTGTTTAATGCTTTGAAAGAAGTTGCCGTGGCGCATGAAATGAAAAACGGACAAGTGCTTTATCCGGTGCGCATTGCGCTTTCCGGATTGGAAACAACACCGGGAGGTGCTACCGAGCTGGCCGTCATTCTGGGCAAAGATGAGACGATTAGACGTATTCAAGCGGCGTTAAGCAGATTGAGTTGATACGTAACCGGAATATTTAATATATGCCCGTAATGGAAATAAAACCGGAAGAACAAACATCGAAACCTTTGTCTAAGCGTTGGATAATATTGCGGAGGGTATTCGTTTGTTGCGCCGTAATTATATTTTTTTATCCGACTCCGTTTTATCGGCTGTTTCTTCCGGCACTGAGCGGAGTGAGGTCTAAAACAACAAATCAGGAAGTTTCATCTGAAAAGATTGTGCCGATTAAATCCGGAAGTTCTTTCCAAGTAAGGCGACTTGGTTACACTTATAATCTTGTACCGCGTGCCAACTATGAATTAATCGGTCGCGTTATTGATATTGACCGTTATCATGGTTGGTGGGAGCGTTTTGCCCATGGTCACGATATCGGTCGCGTTATTTATAATGCGTTGGCTCCATTGGATTTGGTTATCGGATATCAAAAAATGGCTGAACCGGCAACTATTAAAAATTTTAATTTCTCACATGAATATCGATTAATGTGGTGGCAACCGAAACAGCAGCTGTCGGAAATGTCTGATTTATTGAGGATGTTCAACAATTTTCATATTGTTCCGGCCACACCGAAAATTGCTTGGGCGACCAAGAGTATTATGCGTGGCGATGTCGTTCGTTTTAAAGGCAAATTGGTTGATGTGACTTCCTCACAATATGATTGGTGGAATCTGACTACCGGCACCGGACATGATCAGTATCACAAGGATTTTTACGGCGGGCAATATGCCACCATGTGTTTCATTGTGTATTTGGAAGAGCTCCAAATAGGGCAATATGTATATAAATAAATCACAAAAAAAGTTCTTGACACAGAGCCGGCTCTAAATGATATATTATTTGGAGTGTTTTTAAAAGAGGAGGATAGTATGCAGTCGAAAAATTTTTATTATCACTTTGATTGGCTTAATGCTTGGTTTATTTTGAATGCCGTGTTGCTGATTATGCTGATTTATATAGGTGTGTGCTGTCCCAGACTGTTTTATTGGCCGCAAACACAGATTTTGGTCGGAACATTCATATTTTCATGTTTAATGTGGTATTTTAAATGCATCTATAAGCACCGTATGGCTGAAGTAACTGACGAATATATTAAAATTGATCATACAAAACCGCTTTATTGGCAAGATGCGGCCTATGCCGAAATGCGTGAAGTTTGGTGTTGTTGCAAAAAACGCAAAATTCTGGTAATTGTACCTAAAGACGGCATTGATTATCAATACAACTTTTTACAACGTCATAATGGTGATTTTACCCCGTTTTCCATTCCGCTGTATGGTATACTGACACCGGATGACGAAAAAGAATTGATTGCAATTGTGGATAAAAAGGTTGGCATAAAAAGCCATTAATTAAATCATTTTATTGAATTGCTTTTTTTGCATCTGCAGTTTTGATCAAACCTCATATTTTAATTTGACAACCGCATACAATTTCTCTATGATATGTTTGTTTTAAGGAGAAGTTTGATGAAAATTATTTTTTTGCCAGCCATTGCTTTATTAATACTGACTGCTTGCAATGAATCGGAAAAAAATGAAATTTATAATGAAAATAATACCAACGTTATTAATGGGGTGGTTTATAATATTGATGAAAAGCCGATTAATGGCGTTTATAAAACCTATGATGAGCATGGTAATGTGCGAATGAAAATTACCAGTAAAGACGGAAAACCGCACGGCATGGGGTATTTTTTCCGCGAAAACGGTTCTTTACAATATGAGGCCGAATTTAAAGACGGAATTTTGGACGGACAACTCAATCAATATTATGTCAATGGTGCCTTGCATAATGAAATGCATTATGTTAACGGAATTCATGATGGCGTGCAAAAAACATTTGATTCAGAAGGAAATCAAACGGCTGAAATTGTATATGAGAATGGCAAACCGGTAAGCGGTTTCGTGCTTTTTAATAATGAACAAATTAATCTGACCGCTGAGGAATTAGCGCAAATTGCGTCAGAAGAACAATCGGACAATAATGAAAATACAGATTCTTCGGAAGCAACTGAAGAAAACGAAAGTAAATAAACGGAAAAAGTATCTCAGTAAATTTTATTCTATTCTTTTTTAAGTTTTTGTAATACTGCAAACGGATTTTGTTTTGTTTCGGCATTATCTGTCGATGGTGCTTGGAATTCAAAAACCTCTCCTTCGGCACGCGGATAGTCGTCTATTTGCAACGCCACCTGCTCTATTGCAATATCTGCCAAATTGATTATACCGTTTTCAACAATATCAGGCACATCGGCGTTAATATCCGCCGCCATTTCGCGTATATCCTTATAAGTGGCTTTGGTATCAAAAAACAATTCAAACGGCACATCGTATTTTTGACGAAAATTCCTTAATGAAATCACACTTTGCAACTCCAATTCCGCCTGCACGGTTCCCCACACACGCAATAAATGTTCACGAATATTCGGGTGAACTTTTATTTCTGCTTTAAAATAATGAGCTTTTTCAACTTGCAAAATCTCTGAAATATCCACAAGTTCAGCCGCATCTGCATCAAGCAGAAACTTATATTCATTCTGTTTTAAGTCGGCAATTTTAAGCGGATATGAAAATTTTTTTTGCATTCTGAATTCCTTGTGTTATATATTACTTATAATAATATACATATAAGGAAAAAAGAATATGTCAATACGCAAAATGTTTTTTCTGCTCGCAATTATGGCAAGCGCCGCATGTTCATCTGACTTATTTTTGAATCATAACGGTAATATTCCGGATAAGTCTAAGATTGCTCAAGTGCAGAACGGTCAAACCCGAGAACAGGTTTTGGATATTTTAGGCGGACCGAGTCTGGTTACCGGTTTAAGTGATGATCACTGGATTTATATGTCTTCTACCGTCGAAAAGATTGCCTTTTTAAAACCTAAAGAAATTGATCGGCAGATTTTAGCTATTACATTTGAAAATGATAAAGTAAGCAAAATAGAAACTCGCACATTGGAAGATGGCAACAACATCAGCATTGATACGGATGAAACCAAACTGACTGACAGAAATGAAGGTTTCTTCCGTAAATACTTTGGTGGTGTAGGACAATATATACCGTTTGGCGACGGTAAATCTTCATCCGATGGGAACTTATAATCATGATAGAAGGACTGCAAGATAAATTACCGGAAGTATTAGCACATTTCGGCATTTTCGGCACTATCGGTAATATTTATGAAGGACCACTGGTGTCACAAATTGAATTCAAACTCAATGAAGGCACAAAATTTGCTACGGTTGAAAAGCTGGTTAAGGATATTGCACGTGAACTGGGAATCAGCGGTCTTAGGGCCACTACTTTGCCTAATTCGGTATATGTTTGCTTTGAAGTGCCTCAACCGCAAGCGCAAACCATTCCGTTTCCGCCGGTGTTGCAAACCGAAGCATTTACAGCATCAACTTACGCATTGCCAATTTGTATTGGTGTGAATATGCGCGGCGAACCGGTCATGAAAGATTTAAGTAAAATGCCGCACTTGTTGGTGGCAGGCACAACCGGTTCCGGTAAGTCAGTGGGGTTGAACTCATTTATTTTATCTCTGATTCACAAAAAGACGCCGGATGAGCTTAAATTTGTGCTGATAGATCCGAAGCGCATTGAATTTTCCATGTATAATAAGCAAAAATATATGGCACGACCGACCATAACCGATATGAGTGAAGCCAGTTCTTGTTTGGCACGATTGGTCAGTTTAATGAACGAGCGATATGCCTCTTTTGAAGACGCTATGGTGCGTAATATCGGTGAATATTTGGCAAAAGGTAAAAAAATGCCATATATTGTGTGTGTCATTGATGAATTTGCCGATTTAATTTTATCGGATAAAACCGTCGAAAAACAAGTATTGATGTTGGCGCAAAAAGCACGCGCCGCCGGCATTCATTTGATTATTGCCACACAACGACCTTCTGTTGACGTGATTACCGGCACTATTAAAGCTAATTTGCCAACGCGTTTGTCTTATAAAGTGTCTTCTCCGGCCGATTCAATGACTATTTTGAACACTGTTGGTGCCGAGGATTTACTTGGACGCGGCGACTCGTTGCTGTTGGAAGAAAACGGCACATTAACGCGAGTTTTAGGGGCTTACGTTTCTAATGAGGAAATTATGCAAATGCTTGAGCCATATCGTTGCAATATGGACAATCCGAAAGAGTGGTACTTGGCTCCGGAAACATCTGTTTCTGTTAATAATAAGACAACCGAATCGATTCAAACTACTTCTTCGGAAAAACCGAAAGCGGAAAAGCCGGGAGTATGGGCACGAATTTGCGGTTGGTGGAATCGTATCGGTAAACGGCAACAAAATAAAATTATCAATTGGATATTAACTGCCATTTTTACCGCTTTCCAAGCCAGAAATGCGGCCAACAAAGCCCGTTCAACCACGTCAACCATGCGTAAACTGACTTCGCCGACGAAGTCAACCAGAAGACGTTAAATGACCGATTAAATTGCACATGAAAAAAGAAGGCTTTTCAGCCTTCTTTTTTTACGCTCCAGCGACTGGTTATCTTTGCAGAGAAGCCTGCTGAGACTGTCGGCCGGCCGTTTGTTGCATGTTATTAATAGCCTTGCCTAAGCTGGAATTGGCATTAACCATTCCTTTCTCCTTTAAGACACCGACAAAGCGCGCTGTGTCTTGCGCATTCATTTGCACCGATTTATTATCTTGAATTGTATAAGCCTTAACTTGCTTATGCTCATCAACCACAGCGTAAGTTGTTTTACCGCCGGCCGGATGATAAACCGCGCCATTATCTGCCACGGCAATGGCGGCCTGAACCTTACCGTCTGCTACCGGAACTGATACTTTCATTGTTTCGTTATCCAAGTGCAGTTTTTTAGTAGCAAAATCACTGATACCCTCGGAAGTGCGCACTCTCTGTAATGCCAAATTATCTTGAGTAATCGTACCTTCTGACTGAGCTTTATCAACCATTTTATTAAAGTCTTTGACCTGTTCAGGATTCATGGGCTCTTTAATGCCGTTCTGTTCAATTGTATATTGAGCACGACCGTTGCCGTTCAATGTTACCGACATTTTTGCATTTCCTTGCTTAAATCCAAGTTCCTTCGGACTGCTTTCCACAATAACTTCTTGCGTTGGCATATCAGCACTTTGCTGTTGTTGCTGGGCTTCATTTTCATGTTGCGGTGCTTCATATTCCGGCTTCTTAGCAAATTTATGCAGCTTTCTGATAGACTTTTTATCGCCACTTTCTTCAATTTGCTTTGTAACCTTTTCTTGTTCTGAATCCGTCATCAAACGCTGATGTCCGTTTTCTTCAGTCACAACATAGTGCACCATTCCATCTTTATCCTTAATAATACTGAAGTGCGCTTCTTTACCGTCCAACGTAGTAATACCACTCAAACCATTGCGACCGCGAGTTAAAGATTGTAAACCGTCCTCATTCTGCTGCATCGAAATAACTGATTTCGGATGGCGGATTTCAGTTGAAGAAGATCGTTTAATCATTTTATAAGTCTTCTTGGCATCATCACTGACTCCACCATTCTCCTTATTTACCGTATTATCCAATTTTCTTGCTTCTTTAACAAATTTGCGTGCTTCTTTATCTGCAATTTCCTGTTCCGAAACAACCCTTCCCTGATTATCATATGTGACCTTCACGGTGCGGCGCAAACCTGTTTCTTTATCAACAGCACTCACAACTTCTTCTGTTTTATCACCCACAACTTTATGAGCCAGAACACCATTTCTTGCAGTTTCGATTTTCAAACTTGCATCTTCACCATTATCCATTTTGGTACTAAGATCCACTCGGGTTTCTTTCGGATCTTCAAGTTCAACAGCTAAACGCTCCGGAGCAGTAATTGTTGTTTCTTCCTGCTGTTCATCAACAACTTGTTTTTGTTCTTTTTCCTCTGTTTTTTCCTCTTCTTTAACAACCTCTTCTTGTTTTACCTCTTTCTGTTCTTCCGAAACAACCTGCTGGTTACCGCCTTTACCACCATTTCCTTGGTAATCTTCCGGAACTTTAGGCACAGCGTTCGGATCATTGATAATTTTTTCAACTTCAGGATCCAACTCAATTTTCGGAGCTTTTACGCCAACAACATGATGGTCGCCTAATCCGACTTTCGGCGTTTTGAAGTTTTCAACATTCTTAATCGTCTGTTCGGCTTTGGCAATTGTTTCTTCCGGTGTTTCCGGTACAATCGGCGTATTCAGAGCACCTTTGGTTGCATCTGATAAATCTGAAAACTTCGGATTTGGAACCATCTGACCGGTTTTCGGATCATAAATCAATGGCGGTTCATTGTTCGTACTTAAACCTTCTGCCGCGCCCCCCTGAGTTGCGCTACCCAAACCGCCGGTTTCTTGGCCAAGCTGAGGTGCATCCGAACCGGTGTTTATATGTCCCCCGGCCGGTGGCATTTCTGCCGCATGAGCAGCTTGCGATTCAAGCATCACAGCCGCCACTGTGGCGCCCAAAAATGCGCCACCGAATTGCGCCCAACCTTGCTTCCAATCGCCTTTGGCAAATGATTGTGATGCCGCACCTAAACCTGATGCCAATGTCATGCTGGCACGTGCTAAAGAAGCCACTTGCTTAGCAGAATATTCATGTAAATTTCCGGTAAATATATTTTTAGTACCTTCCCATGTATTCTTTACTAAATTTTTAGCCGCACCAGCTATACCTACGGAAGAAGACGCCGCATGTTCGCCGCTGAACATATGTCCAATAGCGCCCAAACCATCAACTCCGTTTAACCTGATGGCATCAATACCTGTCCATGCCGCTACTGCCGTTCCGGCCACTGATGCAGCCGCACCGACAACTTTCGGCCAATTCTTTTTGAAATAATTCCATTTACCGTCAACGTTCCCTTCTCTTTTTTGTTGGCGATAATCATCACGGATTTTTTTGCAGGCTTTAACTGTTTCTATTCCGCTGTAAACGGCCAGCCCAATCGGTCCCGCTGCGTAACCAATCGCTAATCTGGTTGCACCTTTGGCAATAATTTGCTTTGCTATCGGATAAGCCTTTGGATATTTCTTGGTAAGACGCTCGTCCAAAGCCTTAACTTTTTGGAACAATGCCGAACTTTCTACTTTGTTTTGCAACTGATCGGTAAAATTCTTCAGCGGCATGGTATTGGCCGCCATAGTTGCAGCTGCCACCGTATCTGAAATATGAATAAAGCCTTTAGCACTCGGATCGCCCATTAAATGGCCCAAAACTTCTTTACCATGCGTAGCGATCTCGTCTTTATTCATAAGACTACCGTCTTTTCTGAAGTGTCCGGCGCCGGCTGTATCATATGCAAACTGGTTAGCTGCCAGTTGATATGTCATTTCAGCCATATTTCGCTTTGTTAATTCAGCCAAACGCTTTTTACGATCTTCTTCACTTAACGCATCATAGTCATCAGCCATCATCAGTTCTTTGCTGGCTTTAAGAATGGCTAAATCATATAAGTCTTTCTTCAGCTCTTGACCTGATTGTTTTTTCTTTTTGCTTTCTTCGGTTTCCGGTTCTTCGTGTGCTTCGCCTTCTGTACCTTCACTGCTTGGTGCTTTGGCTTCTTCTTTCACCTTTTTATCAATCGGATTTGGCATAACCAAATTAGCACTATCCATGCGGTCAACTTTTACCAAATCGTAAAAGTCATTAATTTGCTTCCAATCCGCATCCTCAGCCATATCGGCATCAAGCATATTCTTGATGTCATCACCTTCAAGCAGTTTGCTGATTTCTTCATCTCGCTTTTTCAGCGTATCTTTATCGGTATTGGCTAAGAACAACGCTTCTTCCACCGGCATTTGGCCATGGTTAGCGCGTTCTTCATCAACCTGTGCACGCATTTCTTCCGCTGCTTTATCCAAAGCCTCATTACCGGTACCGAAAGTTTTCAAATATTCATCAAACGCTTTCACATCTTCAATATTGTCACTTTTGCCGGCATCTGTAATCGTCGGATCGCGAACCACAACCAATTTTTGCTCTGCCTCAGCATATTTTCCGCTCACCTTTTCCACAAATTTGGGTGCTTCCGGCAAATCTGCGGCATGACCTTCCAGATATTGCATATATTTGTATGTACTTAAGCGACCTGCTAAAGACGGATCCTTATCAACCTCCTTATCCGGATTTTCTTTTAAATCCAATTGTCGGAGCATATATTCTTTATATTCTTTAGCTCCCTCAATCGGCTGTTCTTTTTCTTCATCACCTACTTTTACTTTTTCCGTTGTCGGCAATTTATTCAAATATTCTTCAACCGCTTTGCGGTCTTCACTCTTTTCTTCTTTCGGTTTATCTTTGTCTTCATCTTCGGCTTCCGGCTTTTCATTCTTTGATGTGGTAAACGGTTCACCCCAACCATTTTCTGCACGCAGTTTATTTACATTTTCTAAGAACTTTTTCGCATCAAAATGATGTTCGTCCTTATATGACACATATTCTGCAACAGTTTCCGGATTGCCGTTTTGTGCCACCAAACGCTGATTTTCTTTATCAACCATAAAATCTACATCTTGCGCATCTATCTTTACGCTGTCAGATTTAATCTGACGCGGCATATTCTCATAATCATTTTCCATGTATCGACCGACGGCCATTTGTCGCTTCATTTCTGCGTTAACATCATCAAATGTTCGTTCTTCATCCTTCTTTGCAAGCGCATCTTGGAATTCTGCCGCCCCCGGTACACCGTTATCAACGTCTTCTTGTAAATGTGCCATATATTTGGTTACTTCATCAACGGCTCCGTCATTCTCATCGGTATCTGCCGGCGCATCTGTTCCATTAACAGCGACATCATCTAAACCTTCATTAATTGCGGTACGCTGTTCTTCTAATACTCGAGCAAAGGCATTACCATAATTCTCTTCTCCGCCGGAATTCATTTTATTTAACTGTTCAACATAATGTGTTACAACTTCTTCATCAGCTCCCTCAGCCACCCTTGCGATAAATTCAGGATCACGGCTGGTGGCAATAATTCCTCTTACTTCATTTGCAGCCATTGAGGCAACCATTGGCGATAAATCATCTAAATGATCATCAAAATATGCCAATACAGCGGTATTTTCCGCCAACTCAACGTTCACATTATCCGGTCTGACGGCATTTGTGTGATTTAATGCTTCTTTAAAGGCGTCAGCATTCGGACCTTCAAGTGAATTTATTTCTTTTTGAAGATTATCCGTTTCGGCTCTGAAATCCGATATCAACTGTTTTAAGTCGTCTGAAAAGCCATCTCTGGTTTCTTGCGGTATTTCTCCAAGCTCTTCCAATGCATCTCTGCGCGCGCCCATATTATCATCCAGAACGCTTCTGTCATCAATTTGTGCATCCAAATATACCCATAAGTTATTACCTTCAAGAGAATCTATTTCTTCATGGAGTTGTTCTCTTATTTCATCTAATGTCCGTTTTTTATCTTCCGTCTCCGGTGTGCCGGCGTCAGCAGGTGTGTCATCTAATTCTTCACCTTCGGAACCAAGCGGCTCTACCGCAAAATCGTTATCGTCTTCCTCTTCTTCAAAGCCCTCATCTATTATATCTTCATCATTATTAAGCGGATTTTCGATAGCGTCTAATCCTATTCCGGCGCGGTGTTCGTTAACTTGATTCAGGAATTCTTCCCCGAGATCAGCAGTATTTTCTTCCCCATTTTCGTTCTGTGGCAATTCTATAACCCCATGTAATCGCTCGACATAGGATTGAACCTCCTCAGGTGCGGCAAAAAACGCCGCATCTCGTTGAAATTCCTCCGATTGTGCCTGTTCCGCGATATTATCCAAATATTCATCTGCCCTTTGTGCCACGGAAGTAACTTTACCGAACTCTCCCGGGTGTTCTTCACCATCATCATTAATAGCATACGTATCTTGCTGGTACCAATCCATAATATCTGTTTGACGTTGCAATCTTTCAGCCATCGAACCTTCGTCGGCACGACCTTCCAACATATCTTTGAAGGCTTGTGCTTTGCGTCCGTCTTCACCACCGGCTTCAATTACTTCGTCCAAGTGTGCCATATATGCGTCTGTATTATCGGCTAATTCAACTATTTCCTCGACAACCGGCGTAGCCTCATCTTCTAATATTTCATATTCGTTATTTCCAGTAGGCGGATTGGTTTGATATACAAATCCCGCCATACTGCCTTTCAATTCACCCGGCAGATCTTCATACGATTCACCATTAATCACATCATGAGCATAAGCCCCAGCTATTGTTGCCTCTTCCGGATCTAAAAACTCCCTTTGGCCGTCTAAGTAAGCATGCATATATGATGCAAAAGTTTGTGCTTCGGCTCTGGTATCATCTGCCACCAAATCGTCAATGGCTTGATGAGCCTCTGCAACGGCAAGAGCATGTTCACGTGTGGCTACCTTTTTTGATATCGTTTCAATTGCCTCACCGCATAATTCTTTATTAGCTTTATCACTTAAAGAACGAATAGTCTCCAAGTCAGCTGACGTCATTTCATCAAAAGATTTACCGGCCAAGTCTATAATATAGGTATCAGTTGCGTCTTGCAAAATTTCTCCACTATCCTTATGAACGGTCGGAGTACCATCAGTGTTAGTTTTCACCTTATCCCAAGCTTCAAGCAATTGCTCTTTTGAGAGCGCTTCAGCTTTTACACTATCAGGTGTTTCTAAAAATTCATCTACTTCTTGTGTCATGGGAGCCTCCGTTCATAATTTTAGACATATAGTTGACTTGATTATAGCATATTTTGACATTTTGTCAACAATCTTTTTCTATTTTAGTCAAGTGCTCTTAAAAAAGACTTAAGAACGTAAACAGCAAATTCTTATTGGCAAAAGTGGTATCTTTTGCCATCTCTTTTTCCATATTCTGCTCTTTTATTATGCTTGTTAATCTTCTTTGTTATTATAAAACAGATTTTTAGTTTTGTCAGTTACTGTTCTCTATAATGGTTGTAATAATAAAATACGTTGCTTTGTGATAATATAACAAAACTAAGAGTTCCATTATCAACCAAGGAAGCAAAATATATTTTATTTTAAGATAGTAATCCTTTGTGCACTCAAACCACTTTCGTTTTAGGACATATCGCAAAAACAACGGATGTCCGAACCAAAAGCAAAAATCAAACAGAAACAGAATAGGAAAAAAAGGACCCGTTATATGAAATACAATTATTATAAAGATTCCAAATGCAATTAATAAGTTGAGTATGAAATCGATACACTTAAAAATATTATTTTTTATAATTTCTTTTTTATCCTCTTTTTCCATATTCTGCTCTCTTTGTTACTTTTTATTCTTAGTAGTATTTTTCTTCATCTTCTTCCTTATAATACATATTTTTCATTTTGTCAGCAGAAGAATTTATTCCTTGCTTAATAAATTTTTTACCGAACTGTGTTAGAGGTCTAGCCGATGCTCTCCATAATGGTAATTGTTCTGCTTTTAACCCAATTATATTAGCCGCTCCGTTTACCGCTAAATTAGTTCCAAAATCGTTCCAATTTTCGGCATATCCGGCTGAAGCATTTAATGTGTCAGTAAAGGCATTAAAAGCCTTATTGGCAAAAGTGGTATCTTTTGCCAAATGCATTGGCGTGGTCATTGCGCCCACAAATTCACCAACCCCATAAGCCAACGGATGTTGTTGCTGTAAATCGTTTTGCAGCGCATGAAATGAAAAATCTTATTTTATTGATAAAAAAAAGCCTGCCTTATGGCAGACTTTCACGCTTAAACAAAGTTTTTGTGCTATTTATTATTCATAGCCATCGGAATGTTTGTTCCTTCCGGCATAATTTGAATTTCTTCGGCTTCCAAACTGACCGGCTGGCCGGTTTCCTGATCCACCGTAGCGGCTATCCAAACCACGGTTTGCGGCGTTATGGTGGCATTATTCATCAAATCGTTATCAATTTCCACCATAATCTGACCGCTGCCGTCTTGCAACATATAATTGTCGTTACCTAAGCTTTGAATAATATAGCCTTGCACATAAACCATGCTGTCGTCGGTCATATTTTGCACGTCTGAAACCTTACTGACCGGCTTGTTGGCTCCGTCGTGCTTCATTTTACCGTGATCGCCGGCCATAGCGTTGGCGCTTGCTAAAACTATTGCTGCCGCAGCAACGCAAGATAACAACTTATTTTTCATCATATTTCTCCCTGTTGTTGAATTGATACCGCTTTCTATATATTTTAATTATGACGCAATTCAACCGGCTATATCGCAAAGGTTATATTATCAATATCGTTTTTTTATGTTACAAATAAGTAATAAAATGTGATGAACAACGGCAAAAAAAAGGTTTTATTTTTAAGATGATTGTTTATGATGTGCTCAGGTTAACAGGAGGAAAATAGATGGAAAATACAGTTGATGAAAAACAGGAAATGGAATATATTGACGGCTTAATCAGCAAGGTTAGCGCCGCTCAGCAAAAATTTGCGACCTATTCTCAGGAGCAAGTTGACGAGATTTTTCGCCGCGTAGCTTTGAAAGCCAGCTCGCTTCGCATTCCGCTGGCTAAAATGGCGGTAGAAGAAACAGGTATGGGTATTGCCGAAGATAAGGTAATTAAAAACCACTTTGCTTCCGAATATATCTATAACAAGTTCAAAAACACCAAGACCTGTGGTATTATTGAAGATGATAAAGAAAATGGCTTAATTCAATTTGCCGAACCGGTAGGCGTGATTGCCGGCGTTATTCCGACAACAAATCCGACCTCTACGGTAATTTTCAAAACTTTAATTACATTAAAAACACGTAACGGCATTATCTTTTCGCCGCACCCGCGTGCCAAAAAATGCACCATTGAAACGGCTCGCATTTTATTGGAAGAAGCGGTAAAGGCCGGCGCTCCGAAAGATATTATTGCCTGGATTGATGAACCGTCTATTTTACGCACTCAATTTTTGATGCAGGAGTCTGATTTAATTTTAGCTACCGGCGGTCCGGGCATGGTTAAATCAGCCTACTCTTCCGGCACACCGGCTATCGGCGTCGGTCCGGGTAACACTCCGGCCGTAATGGATGAAACAGCTGATATTGAAATGGCCGTCAGCTCGGTTTTGATGTCTAAAACCTTTGATAACGGCATGATTTGCGCTTCCGAACAATCTGTTGTGGTGGTTGATGCGATTTATGACGCAGTTAAGGCTGAATTTTTAAAACGCGGCGCTTATATTTTGAATAACAGTGAGCGCGCCAAAGTAGCGGCCACCATTATTCAAGACGGTAAGCTCAATTCCGCCATTGTCGGTCAGCCGGCAGCTAAAATTGCTGAAATGGCCGGCGTTAAAGTGCCGGAAAATGCCAAAGTTTTGATTGGCGAAGTTAGCAAAATCGGTAAAGAAGAACCATTCTCGTATGAAAAATTATCGCCGTGTTTGGCTATGTATCGCGCCAAAGATTTTGAAGACGCCATGGAAAAAGCCAAAAAGCTCGTTTTGTTTGCCGGCGCCGGACACACTTCGGTATTATACACCAATCCGCGCAACGATGAACGTATTAAACTTTATGGCGACACCATGCCGACCGGACGCGTGATGATTAACTGCCCGTCTGCACAAGGCGCTATCGGCGATATTTATAACTTTAGACTTGAACCGTCTTTGACTTTGGGCTGCGGCTCGTGGGGACAAAACTCGGTGAGTGAAAATGTGGGAGTAAAACATCTGATGAATATTAAATCTGTGGCTAAACGTGAAGAAAATATGTTGTGGTTCAAGGTTCCGCCGAAAATTTATTTTAAGCCGGGCTGCTTGGGCTTTGCTTTGAAAGAATTGCAAGGCAAAAAACGCGCCTTTATCGTCACCGATAAACCGTTGTTTGATTTGGGTTATACCAAAAAAATTACCGACATTTTGGAACCGCTCGGTATTGCTTACAAGATTTTCAGTGATGTTAAACCTGATCCGGATTTGACCACTATTAACAAAGCACGCGACATGGTTAACAGCTTTGAACCGGATGTGTTGATTGCGCTTGGCGGCGGTTCACCGATTGATGCCTGCAAGATTTTGTGGATTATGTATGAGCATCCGGAACTCAAATTTGAAGATTTGGCGCGTCGTTTCATGGATATTCGTAAACGTATTTTTGAATTTCCGGCAATGGGTGTAAAGGCTGAAATGGTTGCTATTCCGACAACTTCCGGTACAGGTTCGGAAGTAACCCCGTTTGCCATTATTACCGACGACGCTACCGGCGTAAAATATGCTGTGGCAGACTATACATTAACACCGACTATGGCTATTGTTGATACCGATTTAGTTTTGACTATGCCGAAAGGCTTGTGTGCCGCATCTGGTATTGACGTGTTGACGCACGCGCTGGAATCTTATGTTTCATGCATGGCCACCGATTACACCCGCGGTTTATCGGTTGAAGCCGGCAAACTGATTTACGAGAACTTAGTTAAATCGTATGAAACAGGTGATGCGACGGCGCGCGAAAAAGTTCACCATGCGGCAACCATTGCCGGTATGGCGTTTGCCAATGCATTTTTGGGCGTTTGCCACTCTATGGCACATAAGCTCGGTGCGGCATTCCACATTCCGCACGGTTTTGCCAATGCGTTGCTGATTAACCAAGTTATTCGTTACAACTCGAACGATTGTCCGGCTAAACAAGCCACCTTCCCGCAATATCGTTTTCCGAACACCAAAGCGGCGTATGCGGAATTTGCGCGCGGTATCGGCTTGAAGGGCAAGACTGATGATGAGTTGGTAAACAACTTAATTGCGGCAATTGAAGATATGAAGAAAAAGCTCAACATTCCGCTTTCTATTCGCGATTGGGGCGTAAAGGAAGAAGATTGGGAAAATGCGATGAAAACTTTGCCGGAATTGGCATTTGACGACCAATGCACGGCCGCTAATCCGCGTTATCCGCTGTTTAAGGAAATTGAGCAGATGTATCGCCACGCTTATGAGGGCGTGACAAAGTCGGATCGTAGCCATGTCGTTCTGTGAGCCAAGGAGTTGACTATAAAGCTTGTCTTCCTAAGACCGCTTG
>JAZNQW010000087.1:0-10734 GCA_045590435.1 Alphaproteobacteria bacterium
AGCGCTTGAAAAACTCAATTATAAGTTGGAAACATCATTGACGCAGATTGCAGGTGTGCCGACGGTGACGATTTCGGCACTTAAGAAAGAAGGTTTGGATAAGTTAATGCGGGCGGTAATAAAAGTTTATAAGCGTTGGAATACGCGCATTCCGACCGCACCGCTCAATAAGTGGTTTGCCATGGTGCAAGAGCAGAATCCGGCGCCGCTCGGCAAAAATAAGCGGCGGATTAAGCTCAAGTATGTGACGCAAGCAAAGGCACGTCCGCCGTCATTTTATATTTTTTCGAGTAATCCAGAAGGTTTGCCGGAATCGTATTTGCGTTATTTAATTAACAGTTTGCGCCAAACGTTTGATTTGGGGGGTGTTCCGTTGCGCTTAACGGTGCGTAAGGCAGACAATCCGTATGCGGATAAGAAATAGTTAAGCAGAAAACATAAACAACGCCGCTTGAAAATGAAGCGGCGTTTTGGCTTATAAATTTAATTTATTATTTCTCATAACGCAGATAAGCGTCCAGTTTATCGGTAAATGCGTAATTATATGCGAAAATAATGGCGCATGTGCAGAATGTGGCAATGAGAATGGAGAAAAATTGTGTAAACGAACTCATGAAGGTTTGCCACCAATCTACTTGTTTGCTGTTTGGTTTATGCACGTGATGAAACAGCATAACATAGAAGAATGCAACACCATACATTAAGGCATAAGGAACATAAGTTTGGAATATCAGTTTAACAACTGTAAAATTGTATTGAGTCATATAAAATGATGCTAAACCGATACCAAAGATTATGGTTGGATTTGCTATAAAAACGCGAATGATGCCGGCAATTATACCATTCATAATATTTTCTCCTAAAATAAAATACCTAACCTAGTTGGGCAGTTTATCAAGAAATGGTTAAAAATCAATAAAATTTTTATTGTGCCGACAGGTGTGCGGCAATTTCGTCGCCGGAGCCGACACCGAGAATATATAACAGCAAGCAACAGAGTAGCATTGCTGAGGTAAGTGTCAGAAATTGGTTTAATATTTCACCGGCAGTTGCGCGCCAATTTGTCTTTTCACCGCCGGTGCGATAGATACGTTTGAAAGCAACCGTAAACATTGTAGCAATGATTAAAAAGCTGATGTAAAGCAAGCGGTTTTTCAGCAAATTACCGACATCTTCCATGGATAAAGAAAACATGATGTAGGAGGCAACGGCTATGCCCAATAATATCATGGGGTTTAGTAAAATACCGGAAGTCAGTAAAGCAATAAATCCGCGAATCATTATATTTTCTCTTCAGGTTTAATCAGCGCTAATATTTTTTGAGCCGCTGTTTGGGCAACGACCTCATTTTCATCCTCTATCTTGAGGCGTATTACCGGTTCCGTACCGGATTTACGCACCAAAATTGTGCCATGTCCGTTCAGTTCAGTTTTAATCTGTTCAATGCACTGTTGTATTTCAGGTTTTGCCAACAGATTAGTGATGATTTCTTTGTTATCAAAGCGCAGATTATATGCTTTGGCCGGAAACGGCGAGAATATCGGAAAAATTCGACTAACCGGTTGTGCCAACTCTTTAATGCCTAAACAAACCACGACGGCGGCAATTAGCGCATCACCGGTTAGGGTGTAATCACTCAATACCATATGTCCGGACTCTTCCCCCCCCAAGTTGGCGCCAATTTCTTGCATTTTCTCAATGACGTAGCGTTCACCGACAGGAGTGGCATAAAAATCAAGGCCGAGATTGCGTATATATTTGCCCAATCCTAAATTGGAATAAATTGTGGCAACAACAGCATTATTTTTCAGTATATTGTGTTTATGGAAATAAGTTGCCAGAAAGGCAATGATTTGGTCACCGTCCAAGCGTTTACCTTGTTCGTCACAAATGATAATGCGGTCGCCGTCGCCATCAACCGCCACGCCTAAATCATAGCCGTTTTCAACAACGGTGCGACAGAGATTTTCGGTGTGTTGTGAACCGCAATTTTGGTTGATGTTTGTGCCGTTTGGCGAATCCGAAAGGCTGATGATTTCGGCGCCCAAATGCTTGAAAATTTGCGGCATAATGGCTGAAAAGACGCCGTTAGCGCTGTCTAATACAACTTTTAAGCCGTTTAACGCGTGTTTAGGTGCAATTTTTTGTAGCATATTGAGATAATCATTTAAGCCGGCGGCGTATTGGATTATTGTGCCGATTTTAGTGCTGTTGTAAGCCGGTGTAAAATCAGTTGCCAACGCATCTTCCAACGTTGCGGTTTGCATATCGGAAAATTTATTGCCGTCAGATGCAATCAGTTTGAGCCCGTTGTCTTGATACGGGTTATGCGAAGCTGTAATCATAATACTCATATCCACGTTCAATTGTGGTGTTAAAGTGGTACATAAAGGCGTTGGAATAACACCCAAATCTATAACGTCTATACCTTGAGAGGTAAAACCGGCGCAGAGAGCGCTGAACAGCATGGGACTCGAAATACGGGTATCGCGAGCAATGGCGACTCGGTGTTTGTTGGTGCAAATTTGCATGCTTAATACAGCGGCCATGCGCGTGCAAAAATCAATGGTCAGCGGGTATATGTTGGCGACGCCGCGCACGCCGTCGGTGCCGAATAGTTTATTTGCCATGTTGAGACTCCTTTATTTTTTATAGGATGATTTTAATTTGCTGAGATCCTCGTGTCAAGCACGAGGATGACTTTATTAAAAAAAGCACGAGGATGACGATATAGAAGAGTCGGGGATGACATTATAAAAAAAAGCCGCTAAAGAGCTTAGCGGCTTTTATAAAATTAAATAATTTAGAATACGTAACGAACGCCGGCGTAAACTTCATGTGCTTTCACACCGGTTTTCTTACCGCCTTCATGTTTGATGTCGCCCATGTCATAATAACGATAGCCACCATCAACATTGAAACGATTGGTTACTTTAACGCTCAAACCGCCGCCGACAGACCATGTGAAGTTCTTTTTGTTATAGTTTTCACTTGCATTCGGGTTTGTTTTTCCGTCAGCATATACATATCTAGAGTTATATTTCATCTTGGTATAACCGATACCGGCACCCACGTAAGGGGTAATCCAATGGAACGGTGCAAAATCAATATAACCGTTTAACATGTAAGATTGCGTTTTGAACTCTTGTCTGATGGTATCACCTTCTCCAATATCTAAGGTTTGGTTAACTTTATTACGCCATACATATTCAAGTTCCGTACGGACATAGTTATAACGATAACCCAGAGCGCCGCTCATCATGAAACGGTTTTTATCAAAGTCGTCGTTACCGTTTGCGGTGCCGCCATCTTTCGGATTGTCAATTTTGTGTTTAACCACACCGCCACGCAATCCCAGATAAACGCCGTTACAATCGGCCCAAGCGTCAGCCGTAAATGCCAAGCCTAAAACCAAAGCCGTAGTTGTTAATAACAATTTATTCATACTTATGCTCCTTTTCTATAGTATTTTCAGTTGTTATACAACAAGTTATAGGCTAAAATGCTTAATATTTAATTAAAAGTGCGAAAATACTTAAAAATCATTGATTTTGAAACAAAATAAGGTTAGCGTTGTATGAAGGCAGCCGGATAGCTGCGTCATGGAAAGTAAAATCCAATGATGAGGAAAGTCCGGGCTTCACGGAAACAAGATACCGGATAACGTCCGGCTGGAGAAATCCACGGGAAAGTGCCGCAGAAAGTTACCGCCGAACATGTTTCGGTAAGGTTGAAAAGGCGAGGTAAGAGCTCACCGCGCGAGCAGTAATGTTCGTGGCATAGGTAAACCCTATCTGATGTAAGACCAAATTAGGGGGCGCCCTTAAAAGCGCAAGGAGTGTTTCCGATCCGCCCCAGAGGTAGGTCGCACCAGCCAAGCGGTGACGTTTGGCGTAGATGAATAGCTATCGTGCGAAATCTTTATCTTTCAGGTAAAGCAAATTGCATACAGAACTCGGCTTATAGGCTGCCTTAATTTTTATTGGGAGGAATAATGCAAAAAACTTTGAGCCATAGCGTTGAAATTAAAGGAATCGGTCTGCACAGCGGGCTTGAAAGCCGGTTGGTGTTTTTACCGGCTGCAGAAAATATCGGCGTTGTATTTGTGCGCACAGATTTAGACGGACAGCCTGAATTTCCGGCGCTATATAGCCATGTGGTTGATACCCGAAATTGCACTTGTTTGGGAAATCAAGATAAACAAATTGTCAGCACCATTGAACATATAATGGCAACGTTATATATTTTAGGCATAGATAATGTCAGGATAGAAGTTAATCAGCCGGAGGTGCCTATTATGGACGGCAGTGCCAAAGTTTTTTACGAAGTGCTTAAAAATGTGCCGCTTAAAGAGCAGAATGCGCCACGTAAAGTTTTATGCATAAAAAAACGGGTGGCTTTTGCTGATGATAAAGGGAATGAAATAGTCTTGGAACCGGTTGGAGAAGCGGCCGAGAAGACTTCGTGCTGCTACGCAGTGACCCGATCAGGTCGGGTAATGACAATGTTGGGGGGCACGGAGGTGGAATCGCCGTTGAGTATTCATTTTGAAATAGACTTTCCGTCAAAAATTGTTGGGCATCAAGTTTTTGATGATGTGGTAGAAGAAGCGTCTTTTGCTACAAATATTGCGCCGGCGCGCACGTTTTGCGAAAAATATCAAGTTGATTATTTGCGTTCGGTCGGATTAATTAAGGGTGGCAGTTTGGAAAATGCCGTTGTGCTCGACGGTGAAACAATTTTAAATGAAGGCGGCTTTCGGGTTAATAATGAATGTGTTAACCACAAAGTATTGGATTGTATCGGCGATATGTTCACATCAGGATACCGCTTGGTAGGCAAGGTGATTGCCAAGCGTACGGGACATTTTCATAACAATGAAGTATTGAAGAAACTGTTTGAGGATGTAACTAATTACGAAATAATTGAGGAATAAAAAATGAAAAAAATATATGGCATTTGTGGTGTTTTAACGGTTTTAGCAGCTTGTGCGTCCGGTCCGGATTTAGATAAGATGTCGGCGGAAGAGTTGTATAATCATGCGTTTGATCAGTTGGAAGCAACCCGATATAAAAAGGCGGCGGAGGCGTTTGAAAAAGTGGAAACCGATCATCCTTATTCCAAGTGGGCGGTTAAATCTAAATTAATGGGCGCGTATGCTTATTACAAAGATGAAAAGTATGATGATGCGGTGATTGCGGCAGATCGGTTTTTGCGCTATCATCCGGGAAATAAAGATGCGGCATATGCTTATTACTTAAAAGGTATGTGCTATTATGATCAAATTTCATCTGCAGATAGAGATCAGGGCGACACACAGTTGGCGGAAGATACTTTCGCGCGTTTGGTTGCGCTATATCCGGAAAGCAAATATGCCCAAGATGTACGTAACAAATTGCATTTGGCCGAAGATTATAAAGCCGGTCAGGAAATGATTATCGGTCGGTTTTATTTGAAAGAAGGTAATTATCTGTCGGCACTCAATCGTTTTAATGTGGTTTTGAACGAATATCAGACAACTATTCAAATTGAAGAGGCGTTGTATCGAGAAGTTGAAATTTATGCAATTTTCGGTATGAACAAATATGCAGATGGTTATTATAAAATTTTGAAGCAAAATTATCCGGACGGTAAGTGGACCGCGAAAGCTGAAAAAGTTATGGAAAAAATCGGCGGCAAAGACGGAACAGAGAAATCTAAATCGTGGTACTCAAAGTGGAGAGATGAAAGCAAGGCAGAAAAAGTTGCCAAGCCGGAGGAAGAATCGGCGCAAGAGGAAAGTAAATCATGGTTCAGCGGTTGGTTTGGCGGCAGTGATGAAAATGCCGAAGAAGTTGCGGCTTCGGTAGAAGAGGTTAAAGTCGAGGCAGAAGAAAAAGCTGATGAAGGTAAATCATGGTTCAGCGGTTGGTTTGGCGGCAGTGATGATAAGGCCGAAGAAGTTGCGGCGCCGGTAGAAGAAGCTAAAGTCGAGGTAGAAGAAAAGGCTGATGAGGGTAAGTCGTTGTTCAGCGGTTGGTTCGGTAGTAGTGATAATAAAGCCGAAGAAAAAGTAACCGAGTCGGTAGAAGAAGCTAAAGCGGGGGCAGAAGAAAAAGCTGATGAAGGTAAGTCGTGGTTCAGTGGTTGGTTCGGCGGCAGTGATAATAAAGCGGCTGAAGTTCAGAGTGATACGGAAGTAAAAAGCAATGAAATTAAAGTGGCTGAGGCAGAGAGTGTGGAAACTGAAAACAGTGACGCATCCGAGGTGAAATCTTGGCTTAATTCATGGTTCGAATCGCATTCGGAGCAAGCCGAATAATAGGTATAAAAACAGCGGAGCATAAAACCTGATGTTAAAATCTCTGTCCATTCGCAATGTGGTGTTGATTGATAAGCTGGATTTGGATTTTCAGGCAGGGTTTAGTGTTTTGAGTGGCGAGACAGGTGCCGGTAAGTCAATTTTATTGGACTGTGTTGGACTTTTGTTGGGACGCCGTGCCGAAATCAATATGATTCGTAACGGTTGTGATAAATTGTCGGTTGTCGGTTGCTTTGAAATAAACGGGCAAGCCTCGCAATTAGAGCATTTATGTTCAGAATATGAACTTGAATTTCAGCGTGAAATTGTGGTTAAGCGCACGCTTTCTATTGACGGTAAGAGTAAGATTTTTTTTAATGATGAACCTATCTCTTTGAAATTACTTAAAGAAATAGGTTCGTGTTTGGTTGAAATTCACGGTCAGTTTGATAATCAAGGTCTTTTAAATTCGGCAACACATCAAGCGGTTTTAGATGATTTTGGCGGATATGCTGATGATTTGCAAGAAATGCGGACGGCATATCAAATTTATAAAACACGAAAACAGGCTTACGAGAGAGCGGCAGAGCAGTATGCGGCGGCACAGAAGGAAGAGGATAATTTGCGTCATTGGGTAGATGAATTGGCAAAAGTTAAGCCGCAAGAAAATGAATTGACTCATTTAGAAGAACAGCGCCGGCAAATGATGAACGCCGAAAAAATTATTGAAAATTTAAATACGGCGTATCAGGCGTTGAATCATCCGACGGCCGGTGTGCGTTCGTCTTTGCGGCAGGCACAAGCGGCGGTGGCGCGCGTTAATGCTGTATTAAATGACAAATTTGCTGAATTATATGCGGTTTTAGATACGGCTTTGGTAAATGTAGAAGAGGCAGAAGCGGAAATTGAGGCCGCAACATCCGAAGTGAGTTTGAGTCAAAATGATTTGGACAATGTTGAAGAGCGGTTGTTTACGCTTAAATCGTTGGCACGTAAACATCAAGTAACTGTTGAGGAATTGCCTTGTTTGTGGCAGGAAATGGCGCAAAAATTGCAAAATTTGGCGCATGGCGAAGATGAATTGCAAAACTTGCGAGAACAGATGAAACAATCTTGGGCAGATTATGTAAAACAGGCGCGACAAGTCGGAGCAAAGCGTCAGGAAACGGCGGTAAGATTGGATGCTCGGATTATGGCCGAATTGCCGGATTTGAAAATGGAAAAGGCGCGCTTTGTAACGCAGGTAATTACAAAGCCGGAGGACCAGTGGAATGAGAACGGTGCCGAAGATGTTTGTTTTGCGGTTTCTACCAACAGCGGGACACCGCTCGGGCCACTTAGTAAGATTGCTTCCGGCGGAGAGTTAGCGCGTTTTATGTTGGCTATTAAAGTTAATTTGGCGCAAAATATGGCGGCTGAAACAATGATTTTTGATGAGGTGGATACCGGTATTGGCGGTGCCACGGCGCAGGCTGTGGGTGCCAAATTGGCCGAACTGGGACAAAGAACGCAGGTTTTGGTCGTGACGCATTCGCCGCAAGTGGCCGCACAAAGCGCACATCATTTTAAAGTAGAGAAGCGAACGCTTAACAATATAACAACAACTTATTTATGGCCGCTTAATGCGCAAGAAAAGCGCGAGGAAATTGCTCGTATGTTGTCAGGAGAACAAATTAGTGATGAAGCGCGGGCTGCGGCCGAAGTTTTAATCGGGGCTTGATAAATGGTCAATATTCAGCATGGCATTGAAGTTATCCGAAATAATGTTAAAATTGCACCACTTAAGCCCGGTGTTTATCGTATGCTCGATAAAAACGGTAAAGTTTTATATGTCGGTAAGGCCAAAAGCATCAAAAAGCGAATCGTAGCATATACGCATTTTGATAAGTTGCCGGACCATATTAAGCGCATGGTGGCTGAAGTTGATCGTATGGAATTTATTGTGGTTGAGAACGAGGCTAAAGCGCTGTTGATGGAAAATGATCTTATCAAAAAGCTGGAGCCGAAATACAATATTTTGCTCAAAGACGATAAGACTTTTCCGCATTTAACGATTGATATAAATGAAACTTTTCCGGCTTTGAAAAAATGTCGCGGTGCACGAAAAGATAAGGGAAAATATTTTGGTCCGTTTGCTGATGTTGGAGCGGTAAACAATGTGTTGGATATTGTGCAAAAAACGTTTAAATTGCGTTCGTGTCGTGACAGTGTTTTAAAACACCGCACTCGACCGTGTATGTTGTATCAGATTAAGCGTTGCTGTGCGCCGTGTGTGGGTAAAATCAGCGAAGCGGAATATCATCAATTAGTTGCGGAAACGGTGCGATTTTTAGAAGGAAAAAATACGACCCTAAAGGAAGAACTTTCAGCGCAAATGGAAGCGGCTAGTCAGGCTCAAAATTATGAACTTGCACTGGTTTTACGCGATAGAATCCGCGCTTTGAGCAGTGTGCAAAGCGGTGCTAATGTGGAATATGCCGATATGGACTCTGTTGATGTGGTGGCGGCGGTTAAGTATAAAAATAGAGTGTGTATTCAGGTATTTTTTGTGCGTGGCGGGCAAAATTGCGGTAATTTACCGTTCTTTCCGAAACAGGCGTCGGAGATGAGTGAAGAAGAAATTTTAGAGGCTTTTCTCAGCAGTTTTTATGCCGAACATGCTGCGCCTAAAGAAATTTTGGTGTCGATGCCGTTGGAAAATGCCGATTTTTTACAAAAGGCTCTGGGGTGTAAAATCAGCTTTTATCAAAAAGGCAATAAAGCTAAGTTAATCGCTCGCGCGGTGGAAAATGCAAAGGCGGCAATTGAACGCAAGTTGGCTGAAAGCGCTACAGTGGAGGCTAATTTGTTGCAAATGCAACAAGTGTTCGGATTACCTTGTTTGCCACAGCGAATCGAAATTTATGACAATTCTCACAATCAGGGTAGTTTTGCCATAGGGGCAATGGTTGTGGCAACGCCGGCCGGATTTGATAAAAAATCGTATCGCACATTTAATATCAAATATACTGAAAATACACATGATGATTTTGCTATGATGCAAGAAGTGTTGAAACGTCGGTTTGAGCGCATGAGTGCAGAAAACAGGCCGGATGTTATTTTATTGGACGGGGGTTTGGGACAATTGAATGCCGTACATGAAGTACTGAAGGAATATGATTTGAGCGGTATAACGATTATTGCTATTTCCAAAGGGCCGGAACGTAATGCCGGTAAAGAATTTTATCATATAATCGGGCGTGAAAGTTTTGCCTTGCCGTTCCAATCGCCGATAGCATTTTATATGCAGAATTTGCGTGATGAAGCGCACCGGTTTGCCATTGGTACACATCGTAAAAAACGCGCTAAATCTGTTTATAAATCACAGATTGACGAGATTGATGGAATCGGTGCCAAGCGTAAGCATGACTTGTTGAATTTTTTTGGTTCGGTTGAACAAATTAAAGGTGCCTCTGTTACAGATTTAACTAAAGTGACCGGTATCAGTAAAAAAGTGGCGGAAAAAATATATAAATACTTCCATAATTAAAAATTATGATTATACTAAGGTCATAAAAAGCAATATTTTAGGAGAAAACACGTGTATAATTTACCAAATATTTTGACTCTTTCTCGTATAGCGGTGATTCCTTTGATTTTTGTTTCTATTTATTGGACATCCTATGCGTGGGCTATGTTTGCCGGTGTGTTGTTTATCGCCGCTTCAATCACGGATTATTTAGATGGCTATTTGGCACGGGCACGTAATGAGACTTCTGCTTTCGGTCGGCTTTTGGATCCGATTGCCGATAAACTTTTGGTAGCTACGGCCTTGGTGGTTATTTTAGCCAAGGGTGAGGGGAGTATGTATAACTGGAGTTTGTCAGTTGTTCCGGTGTTTGTTATTTTATGCCGTGAAATTTTGGTATCAGGTTTACGCGAATTTTTGCGCGAAGTTAATGTTGGATTGCCTGTTACCAAGTTAGCTAAATGGAAAACGGCTTTTCAGATGACGGCGTTAGCTATGATGCTGTTTCGCCAATTGTGGATTGGTTGGAGTTATTGTGGTGAAGTTTTGCTATGGGTGGCTGCGGTGTTAACCTTTATTACAGGATATCAATATTATCAACGTAGTTTGGAATATGTGCGTGGTGAAGCTAAAAAATCAAACAAAGCACTTCAAATAGCGGCGGTTAAGGTTGAAGAAAAAGTAGCAAAGGCTGAAAAGACTGTCAAAAAGACGACAGTTAAAAAGACTGGTGCTAAAAAAACATCAGCCAAAAAAACAGCGGCTAAGAAATCAACCGTCAAAACTGGTTCTGTCGCTAAAAAAACAACGATGAAAAGTGCCGGAAAAAAGGCTTAGCTAAGGCGTTTGAAAATGACGACGGACTGTGCGCATATTCTGGTTGTGGATGATGATTTGCGGCTACGGAATTTGTTACAGCGCTATTTGCAGGAAGTCGGATCGTAGC
>JAZNQW010000088.1:0-3910 GCA_045590435.1 Alphaproteobacteria bacterium
GGCGTTGGACCGCACACCATCAGTGTGCCGCGTTTGCGCCATGCCGACGATATTGATACGGCAGATTTCCAAGATTGTATCAGTGATGACATTTTTGCTAAAATTGTCGCATGCATCAGAATTGCCGTGCCTTATACCGGTATGATTGTTTCAACCCGCGAAAGCAAAGAAACCCGTGAACGCGTATTGAAACTTGGAATTTCACAAATTTCCGGCGGTTCAAAAACTTCTGTCGGCGGTTATGCCGAGCCGGAACCGGAAGATGAAAATTCCGCCCAATTTGACGTTATTGATAATCGTACACTTGATGAAGTTCTTTGTTGGCTGATGCAAATCGGCTATGTGCCAAGCTTTTGCACCGCTTGTTATCGCGAGGGGCGTACCGGCGACAGATTTATGGAACTTTGCAAATCTAAGCAAATTCACAATTGTTGCCACCCGAATGCGTTGTTGACTTTGCAGGAATATTTAACCGATTATGCTTCAGAGAAAACTAAAGCGGTCGGAGAAGCCTTGATTGCGCACGAAGTTTCCGGCTTAACACCCGCCATAGCACAGTTTGTGTTGAAGCATTTGGACGATATTCGCCAAGGCCGCGGTCGTGATTTTTATCTTTAATTAGTGTTGTAAAAAATGAAAAACCCGCCTTAAATGAACTTAAGACGGGTTTTTGTTAATATATTTTTCGGTTTATTTCTTAAAAATAACAACACCAGGCAATTCTTTGCCTTCCATCCATTCTAAGAAAGCACCACCGGCTGTTGATATATAACTGAACTTATCAGCTACACCGGCATTAGCCAAAGCCGAAACCGTATCGCCGCCGCCGGCTACCGTTATCAGCTTACCTTCTGTTGTTAACTTAGCCGCATGTTGTGCTACTTCATTGGTAGCTTTATCAAACGGCTTTAACTCAAAGGCACCGAGCGGACCATTCCAAACCAATGTTTTGCATGCGTCCAACTTAGCATTAATTAATGCCACCGTTTTTTCGCCCACATCAAGTAATGTACCTTCTGCCGGAACTTTATCCACATCATACGTTTGGTGCGGTGCATTGGCGGCAAATTCTTTAGCTGAAACCAAATCCAAAGGCAAAATAACTTCACAATTATGAGCCTTTGCTGTAGCTAAAATTTCTTTTGCCGTATCAAGCATATCCATTTGCACCAATGAATTTTGTTCATTAATGGCATCTACGCCTTGCACTTTTAAGAAAGTGTGCGCCATACCGCCGGCAATAACCAATTTATCAACTTTTTTCACCAAATTATTCAATAAATCCAATTTGGTAGAAACTTTAGAACCACCGACAATTGCCATCAACGGACGTTTCGGATTATTCAATCCCGAAGATAAAGCCGCAACTTCTTCGGCCATCAATAATCCCATGGCAGACGGCAATAATTCCGGTGCCGCAACCATAGAAGCATGTGCGCGGTGCGCGGTTGAAAAAGCATCTGAAACATAAACATCTGCCGGCTTTACCAATTCTTTTGCCCAACTTTCATTGCCTTTTTTCTCTTCGTCATAATAGCGCAGATTTTCCAAGAGCAAAACTTCATCTTCTTTCATATTTTTAACGGCATTTTCAACAACTTCGCCTATGCAATCTTCAACGAAAGTTACTTTTTTACCCAAAGCCTTTTCCAATTCCGGAGCCACATAGCGCAGAGAATTTTTAATATCTCCCTTACCTTCCGGACGACCAAAGTGCGAAATAACCACAACTTTAGCGCCTTTATCCATCAATTTTTTAATAGTCGGAACCGTACGATCAATACGCGCTGTATTTGTTACCTTAAAATTTTCATCCATCGGCACATTTAAATCGGCACGCAACATCACGACTTTGCCGTTTAAATCGCCTAAATCTTCAATAGTTTTATATTCTTGCATTACTTATCCTTTTATCACATCATAAATCCCCACCGATTTAAACACCGGTGGGGATTTCATTTTGAATCTTAGCCGTTAACTTTAGCCATGTGAGCAATCAAGTCTAATACTTTATTAGAATAGCCCCATTCGTTGTCATACCAGCTGATTACTTTAACAAACGTATCTGTCAGCTGAATACCGGCCTTGGCAGCAAAAATAGATGTGTGTGCATCACCCAAGAAATCAGATGAAACAACGGCATCTTCCGTATAACCCAAAATGCCTTTTAATTCGCCTTCCGAAGCCTTCTTCATTGCAGCGCAAATTTCTTCATAAGTAGCCGGTTTAGCCAAGTTTGCGGTTAAGTCAACCACTGAAACGTCCAGAGTCGGCACACGCATAGACATACCTGTTAATTTACCATTCAAAGCCGGAATTACTTTACCCACAGCTTTAGCTGCGCCGGTTGAAGACGGAATAATGTTACCGCTTGCAGCTCTGCCGCCGCGCCAATCTTTTACTGACGGACCGTCAACTGTTTTTTGTGTAGCGGTTGTAGAGTGAACCGTTGTCATCAAGCCTTCTTTAATACCGAAAGTATCATGTAAAACTTTAGCAATCGGTGCCAAGCAGTTGGTTGTGCAAGAAGCATTAGAAACGAACTGAGTGCCCTTCACATAAGAATCGGTATTAACACCGCAAACAAACATCGGCGTATCGTCTTTAGACGGCGCAGACATCACCACATATTTTGCACCGGCGTCGATATGGCCTTGTGCTTTTTCTTTTGTTAAGAATAAACCGGTTGATTCAACCACATAATCGGCACCAACTTCGTTCCATTTCAAATCGGCCGGATTTTTTTCTGCGGTCACGCGAATGGCCTTACCATTAACAACCAACTTACCGTCTTTAACGTCCACCGTGCCGTTGAAGCGACCATGCATTGTATCATATTTCAGCATATAAGCCATATAATCAACATCAATTAAGTCGTTAATACCTACAATTTCAATATCATTACGAGCTTGAGCGGCGCGGAACACCAAACGTCCGATACGGCCAAAACCGTTAATACCTACGCGAACAACCATAATATTCTCCTTTATATTCAATAAGTTATAAGTGCGGACAGCCCCGCACAGGCGTTGTTTCATTCAAAAAAACTGGTGCTAATTTAGCATTAAAGATATTTTTTTCAAGCAAAATCTTCATGGTGGTGGATTTTTTTGATTACGAAGCGGTTTTATTTATTTTAAAAGTGATGCCACACATTTTAAATGACAGGTGAAAAACAACAGAGAAACGCCCTCACCTCAAAAACATCGGTCAGACTTGAATTGTTTCTTTCGGGATACTATAAACACATGCTGGGAATGGCTGTTATAATTCAATTTCGGCATAAATCAAGTAAAATTTAACTTTTTGTTAATACTTGTGCATAACTCGGAATTTATTAATGACACGCAAATTATAAAGAGTAAAATTTGCCTTACTCATAAACTGTCTGGAGAGGCAGCTTGTGTTTGTATGCATATTAACATAAGCTGTTGTTCTTAGGGAAGATTATTTCTTTTAGGAATGACAGCGAGTGGGAAAAATTGGTTGTTATTCTCGTGTTTAACGCGGGAGTCTCAACAAAGCGGCTGAGATTACTTGATTATGTCGGGTAAAGGCAGTCAAAAGAAAAAAAACAATTTTTATTAACAATAGAAAGGATTAGAATATGAAATATTCAAAATCAGCGATAGGACTTTTGACAGCACAGTATCGTTCTGTGCTGAAGAAATGCTTATTGATTAACTTGGGGTTGTATGCGCTTGGTGCGGTTGCGGCCACACCGGCGATGGCTGCTGACTATTATGTTGCAACGACATCTGGCGGCACTAATAATCAACAAATCACATTAGGTACTGCAGCAGCAACTGATGCAGATGATTATGTTGCAGCAGATTTGTCGAACTTATCAACAGCTCAACAAGGTGCAATCAACTCTGGCGTTACAACAACTGATGTTGCTCAGATTGGT
>JAZNQW010000089.1:0-5858 GCA_045590435.1 Alphaproteobacteria bacterium
CTCAGAAATTTTTTGCTGACGTTTTGCACGGACTTGATCTGTTAGGTATTAAATATCGCGTGAATGATCGGTTGGTGCGCGGATTAGATTATTATTCGCACACTGTGTTTGAATTAACCACCGACAAACTTGGTGCACAAGGCACTGTTTTGGCCGGTGGTCGTTATAATGGTTTGGTAGCACAAATGGGCGGCGGAGATGTGGCCGGCATTGGTTGGGCTTGCGGTGTGGAAAGATTAGCTATGTTGCTGGAAGAAGATGTTTCTTTGCCGCGGCCGATTGCAGTTATTCCTGTGGGCGAAGATACGCAAGATTATGCTTTGAAAGTGGCTTATGAATTACGGTTGGCCGGTTTTAACGTGGAACAGAGTTACAGCGGTAATATGAAAAAACGCATGGCAAAAGCCAACAAGGTAAATGCCTGCAAGGCTGTGATTATAGGTTCGGATGAAGCGGCAAACAATATGGTAACGCTTAAAGACTTAGACAGCGGTGCACAAAAAACCGTGGCACAAGCAGATTTGATTAAGGAATTACAGTCATGAATTTTGAAGAAAAGTTGGCCGGCGTAGTTAATCGCTATGAAGAAGTGCAGGCACTTTTAACCTCAACCGCGTCGTCGGATGAGTTGGTGAAACTCAACAAGGAATTAGCGGTTTTAGAGCCAGTGGTGGCGGCAATTCAAAATTATAATCACACGTTGCAAACCATGCGGGATGATGAAGCAATGATGAATGATGCCGAAATGGATAAGGAAATGCGCGACATGGCTGAGGCTGAATATTTTGAGGCTAAAGAAAAGTTGCCGGAACTGGAAAAAGCAATTCGGGTTTTACTGTTACCGAAAGATGCTGATGATGAGAAAAATGCCATTCTGGAAGTGCGGGCCGGTACCGGTGGAGATGAGGCGGCGCTGTTTGCAGCCGTGTTGTTTGAAATGTATCAACGCTATTCACAAAAGCAAGGTTGGCGCTTTGAA
Source organism: Alphaproteobacteria bacterium (assembly GCA_045590435.1). Classification (GTDB taxonomy): domain Bacteria; phylum Pseudomonadota; class Alphaproteobacteria; order RF32; family CAG-239; genus RUG410. Next base: position 980 of record JAZNQW010000089.1, read on the forward strand.
ATGTTGGATTCTAACGAAAACGGTATTGGTGGATATAAGGAAGCCAGTGCTAAAATTACCGGTAAAGATGTTTTTGCAAAACTGAAGTTTGAGTCCGGTGCGCACCGTGTGCAGCGTGTGCCAGTAACGGAATCGCAAGGCCGTGTTCATACTTCAGCGGCAACGGTGGCGGTTCTGCCGGAAATTGAAGAAGTGGATATGTATATTAATCCTGCAGACTTAAAGATTGATGTTTATCGTGCGTCAGGTGCCGGTGGACAACATGTAAACCGCACCGAATCAGCCGTGCGCATCACGCATATTCCGACCGGTATTGTGGTACAATGTCAAGATGATCGCTCGCAATTCAAAAACAAAGAAAAAGCCATGAATCACTTGCGCGCCAAATTATATGATGAGCAAAAGGCCAAAATTGATGCCAGCTATTCGGAAAAGCGTAAGTTGCAAGTGGGCAGCGGTGACCGTAGCGAGCGGATTCGCACTTATAACTATCCGCAAGGTCGGGTAACAGATCACCGCATTAATCTGACGCTTTATAAACTGGATGATGTGGTTTCCGGCGAAGCCTTAGATGAAATTATTAATGCCTTGATTATGGAAGATCAGGCTGAGCGTTTGGCAGAGATGGATTAAATTTAATCGCACGAAAGAAAACCACCGAATAAGTCGGTGGTTTTTCGGTTTAGGCCGGAAACGCATATTGCTCTATAAGCGGAGTAAACTCTTGCACGGCAACGGCATATGCTTGTTTTTTGAAATCAATAATCAAATCATAAGCCTCGGGCAGAGAAACCCAACGAAAAGCATTAAATTCACGTTCTGCGGTATTAAGATTAATTTCCGAATCATCACCGTAAAAATAAAACAAAGACCAGAACATATCTTGACCGACATTCTTCCACCCCAAAGACTGAGTAAAAGCTAAAACGTCAGGCGGAAAACGATATTTTACCGATTGTGTTAAAGTTTTAACAAGTTTAACGCTGCAAACAGATGTTTCTTCGCACAACTCACGCAACGCCGCCTCGGTCGGTGTTTCTCCTTTTTCAATACCGCCTTGCGGGAATTGCCAGGCATCATCTTTATCAGTGCGGCGACAGACTAACACTTTTCGTTGCCGGTTAAAAACCACTACGCCTGCGTTTAATCGATAGGTTTCAATCATTTGCTCGCAGTGTTCTCCGTTTTTTCAGATATTTCTTCGGCTTTCTTCTTTTCAAAGTTAATGTTGTCATTTTGACCATACAAATACAAAGCCTTAACCAAATCCAAAGCTCTAATCAGCTGATAATCTTTTGCGTCATTTTCTCTGGCTTTTTTCTGCTCTTCGGTTTCTTTTTTATTTTTAGCTTGTTCATTTTTCAATGCGCCTTTCAAGTCAGCTTCACTCAGATTGAGGCCGTAGGATTGGATTTCCTCGAGTTTGGCTTGTTTTACTTTCACATCAGGCTCAATACCTGTGGCTTGAATGGATCGACCGGACGGTGTATAATAACGCGCCGTTGTGATACGCATAGCTCCTTTATTACGGAGAGGAATTACCGTTTGCACCGAACCTTTACCAAAAGATTTCTGTCCTAAAATAATGGCACGGTGATGATCTTGCAAGGCACCGGCGGTAATTTCAGATGCCGAAGCCGAACCTTCGTTAATCATAACCACAATCGGCAATCCTTCAGCAATATCCCCCGGGGTGGCAGAGAATTTAACAGTGTCTTCTTCATTGCGCGAACGTGTAGAAACAATTTCACCCTGTTCCAAAAATAAATCCGATACTTTAACCGCCTGATCCAATAAACCGCCCGGATTATTTCGCACGTCTATCACAATGCCCGAAAACTTATCTTTCAAGTCTTTCTTGGCGTTGGCAACGGCTTTAGATATGTCCACGTCAACATCTTCATTAAAAGCTGAAATACGAACATATAAAATATCGTCATTTTTAATTTCACTTTTCACGGATGTAACTTTAATTTCATCACGCGTTAAAGTAACATCAAAAGGCTTTTCATTCACGCGACGAACGGTGATTTTAACTTTTGTTCCAGGTTTTCCGCGCAATTTGCCGACAACTTCATTTAAAGTTAAGCCAATAACGGTTTGACCATCAATATCGGTAATGAAATCGCCGGCTTTAATACCAGCTTTGGCCGCCGGGGTATCATCAATTGGCGAAATAACTTTTACCAAACCGTTTTCCATGGTAATTTCAATACCCAAACCGCCGAATTTACCGCTGGTTTGTTCATTCATATATCTGAAGTCTTCCTCATTTAAATAGCTTGAGTGCGGATCTAGTGATGTCAGCATACCGTTCAAAGCAGATTCTATCAACTGTTTATCGCTTTGTTCCTCAACATATGAAGCCTTTGTACGCTCCATGACTTCGCCGAATATATTCAATAACTCATAAGTGCTTTCTTGCGATTCTTTAGCCTGATCTTGAGCATTGGCACAAGAAGCTAAAATGCTGAGTATTAAGGTATAAGCCAATAACGATTTTTTATTCATATTTTTATTCCTTTAATTTTTTGCCATCCATTCAATAGGGTTGAGTGGGTGGTTGTTTTTTCTGATTTCCATATGTAATTTTGCATGATTACCGCTAGGCATACTGCCAACTGGTTCGCCTGCCAAGATAAGCTGACCGACTTCGGTATAAGTTTCATTTAGTCCGCTGAGAAGCGAAGTATAGCCGTCTCCGTGGTCAATAATGACTAAATTGGCAAAATTTTTGAACGGACCTGCAAACATAACTGTGCCGTCAAACGGGGCAATGATTTGGGCCTTAGATGCGGTTTGAATATCAATACCGTTGGAGGTAACGCCTTTAGACATTTCTTGATGAAAGGCGGTTGTAACAGGCCCGCGAGCCGGCCGAATTAACTGGCCTTTGGCTTTAGCAAAACTGGTGGCATTCGGCTTTGCTTGGGTTGCATTTTGAGTGTAATGATTATCTTGACGTATTTGAGCCAACTCACGCTCTTTAGCCAACCGTTCTTTTTCGGCCAATTTTTGCTGATTGAGGCGTTGTGTTTCAAGTTTATTTAACAAATCACGCACGTCTTTGGCTTGGCTGGCTAACTGCTGAGCTTTCAGCTTAGCCTCTTTGCTTTGTGCCGAAAGCTGATTATACATGGCGTTTTTCTTCTTAGATAACTCTTCCATTTCATCTTGTTGCTTAGCCAGTTGAGCATTTTTAACTTCCAACTCTTGCAGACGCTTGGCAATCTCCTGCTTTTGGTCGCTGATATCTTCGATACTTTGGCGAATAATGTCGGCGCGATCCTTTAAAACGTGAACACTGCCGCGGAGCAGAATACTGCTACGCATGACTTCAACCGGCGATAACGGCTGAATTAAAACTGCCTCGGAAGGGCGTAATGCCAGATTTTGTAAGGCCGCTAACGTTTCAACCAACATTCCGTGTTCCGCCTCAAACTTTTGTTCGGAAGCAGTCAGATGTGTTTGCAGTTGTTGTAATTCGGCTTGTTTTTGTCGGACTTCATCTTCACCGGCTTGAATTTTGCGTGCCGCCTCAATCATCTTGCGATTGACCAGATTTAACTCGTCTTTAACTTGATTTGCTTGGCGTTCGATTTGAGCACTTTCCATGGATACCTTTTTAGCGGCAGCTTCCACTTGGGCTAAATCATCAGCGGAAATTTTTTGTCCTTTAGCAGCCAAACCCTTTTGTAAAGCTGTTGTAATGTCTTTGCGGGGCGGCAGCGGGGCAACTTGCGCTTGGGCAACAAAAACAATCGCCATGCCAAACAGCAGGGTTACGATAGATTTCGAAAGTTGATTCGTTTTTGTCACCTTATTTCCTTTACTTTTCCAACAACGATTTACCGGTCATTTCTTTTGGTTGTCTTAGGTCGAGCAAATCCAACAATGTTGGCGCAATATCGGCCAGACGACCATCATGCAAACCTTTGACGTTTGCCGGCGCATTATATAAAACCGCACGCACTTTACCGACCGTATGTGCCGTATATGGTTGGCCGGTTGTTTCATCTATCATTTTTTCAACGTTGCCGTGATCGGCCGTTACCAACAATACACCGTCAACTTCTTTAATGGCTTGCATGACACGCCCCAAGCATTCATCTACGGCGGCAACAGCTTTTAACGCCGCACTCATAACGCCGGTGTGCCCAACCATGTCACCATTGGCGTAATTGCAAATAATGGTATCATATTTCTGACTTTTAATCGCTTCAACCAGTTTTTCGGTCACTTCATAAATGCTCATTTCCGGCTTCAAATCATAAGTAGCCACCTTCGGACTGTTAATCAAAATACGATCTTCGCCCTTGAACATACGTTCTTCGCCGCCGTTAAAGAAAAACGTGACATGAGCATATTTCTCTGTTTCGGCAATGCGCAGTTGTGTCATGTTGTGGTTAGCAATTACTTCGCCATAGATATTATGCAATGCTTCCGGAGCAAAAATAGTTTGCATAAAGCGGTTATGATCAACCGAATATTCAGCCATGCCGACATGTATTGAAAAATGAACGATTTTGTTGCGCACAAAGCCTTCAAATTTATCATCTGCCAGTGCGTAAAGAATTTCACGGGCTCGGTCGGCACGAAAGTTTGCCATTAAAATGGCATCACCGTCATCAGCGCCGGTATAATCACCAATGACACAAGGTACAACAAATTCATCAGTAACGCCGGCGGCATAAGAGGCGGAGATAGCATCATCAGCCGAAGCATAGCGCTTACCGTTAGCTGAAACAATGTTGTTATAGGCTAATTCAACTCTGTCCCAACGTTTGTCTCGGTCCATGGCATAAAGACGACCGGACAGTGTTACAATTTGCACATTCGACATATTTTTTATGCGGCTATTAAATTCTTGCAAAAAGCC
>JAZNQW010000090.1:0-9798 GCA_045590435.1 Alphaproteobacteria bacterium
TAGCGAAATAATCTCACTCTATCCGCCATTAAAACAAAAGAACACCTTCATGGTGTTTTTTTGTTTTCCGGTTATACTGCCGGTTTATTGTTTTTTATCGGAATACTGATTTTGCGATAAAAATAAACCGCAACCGGCACACCGAGTAACATACCCCACATACCGAACAGGCTGTGAGCAATATATAATATGATTAACGTCATAACCGGATTAATATGCATAACCGATGATACAATACGCGGATTCAAAACGTATGCTTCCAATAAATGTATGGCGATAATCATTAGAACAGCCCACAAACCTAAACCTATTCCGCCACTGTTAACTGCCATCAACACAATTGGCACAGATGATATTAACATACCTAAAACCGGAATAAGGCCGCATATAAATACGATTGTGCATAATAAGGCAACGCCTTTCACGCCAAGAACATAAAGTCCGATGGCCGTCAAGGTAGTGTTAATGGTTGAAATGATTAATTGTGCCCTGAAATTTTCACCAACTACTTTAGCAAATAAAATGATACTGTCCGCCGTTTCTTTGTATGTTTCAGCCAATTTTGTATAGCGCAAACGGCGTATGCCCAACGATAACTCCGGTAAATCAAGCAAAATTAGAAAACTAAACAGTATGGCTAAATAAAACCACCCGATATAATGCAAACCTTTTTCCAAAATTCCGCGTGTAACATTCCATGCCTTAACAACTGTTTTTTCAGGAGAAAATGCCGTTTCTATTTGTTCCATAATCGGGGCGGCGAATTCATTATTATCGAATGTGCCGTCTGCCCAAGACTTAAGAGAATGAATACTCTTTGGTAACTGTTCGGTAAAACTGATGGTTTCGGATAAAAGCTCTGACGGCACAAAGGCTAAAAATGCCACATTTGCCGCTAGAAACAAAATATATATACAAACAACAATCGCACGTCTGTTCCAATGAAATTTTCTTCTTAATTTGTGCGCCAAGCCGGCAAAGATAAAGCACATAATAAAGGTCATAAACACTAAGCCGAATAAACTGCGAAACAGATATAATGTTCCTAAAAATACTGTTCAGATAAAATAAAATCGATTAATGCGGATAAATTCGGAAATATTAAACACGTTAAACTCCACTTCAAATTATTACCATATTCGGTATTATTATGGCGCAGGCATTAAAAATCAAGCTAATTTTTTTTATTTATGAAAAATAATCTTTTCCTCTGGAAGATGTGCGACTGATAGGCATTTGTTCCTTTTGTTTGCGTGCTTTTTCTTCAGTTTCAATCTTTTTTAATGTATCGGTAACCACGGCTATACCAACCGCATCTTTTTTCTTGTCCGCTAATTTAAGCCATTGTTGCCCCGTGTTTTTCAGTAATAAATTACGGCGCGAAGTATCCATATCTCGGGTATCCAGTAACTCGTTAATAGAAGCCTCGAGCAAAAATTTCTTAAACATCTTATTTTGTTTTATACGCGGCAACAAATTCATTAAGTTCATTATTTTATTATCGCCTGAAAACGCATCATTAACAACGTTTACGCTCTTCCAGAAATACTCATCTTTTTCACCGTAATTGAATTTCTGCAAATAATGAACCATTTTGTTTAAAATTTGTACTTTATCTTCCATTAAAGACGAGGTTTTGATAGCTTGAATGTAGTGCGATAAAGCCTTGTCTGTGTTATGGTGAATTTTTTGCTTTGCTGTTTCGCTGATAAAACCAACATAAGCCTCTTGCCCGATAATGACATCAGCATATTTTTCATGAGCCGAACTCAATTCTTGAGGAGATTCTTCCTCCAATACCCGTTCATCTTGTTTCTTAATGCGATTGAAATAGCGCTCATAGGCCGTTTGCACCATACGGGCAATTTTCGGAGTTAATTTCTTATCGGCTCCTTGTAAATATTCCGTACACGATTGAATTCGCCACACATCAGAGGTTAAATTCAATGCTTCTTCCATATATTTTCCGGCAATTTTTTTCTCACTATCGATGGCTTCTTTGTTGTTTTTATCTTTAGCAAAATAATGTTCATGAATACGAGCGACATTTTCATAAATGATGGCCATCTGTTCACTGTTAATGGCTTTCTTGTGATGTAAAGATGTCATCACCTTAATATCATGTTCCAAACGATTTGTTGAACCGAGTGACATAGTGCTGTCAGTGCTGATATCTAAAATATCGCGCACCGTATCTAAAACCATGTAAGTATTCGCCATTTCCGGAAAATGACCAACACGATGGTGAAACATTTTATCCGTGGTTTTTTTCGGTGTTGTAGATAAATCTATATCATTAAAGCCGATAAAATGAAAAATTTCATTAACTGAATCGTTCAGTTCGGCAATATTCATTGAGAGTGCTTTGTTTTTAATGCTTTCCAATTTTTCATCTACATACTCTTTGGTAACTTGCATTAATTTCGGATCCAGTAAATCAAGCTCCGTTTTTTCAACATCAAAGTTCTCACCGTAATATTTTTTGAATCTATCTAAAACTTTCTGATTTTGCTTTAGTTCTTCCGGCGTATAGGCATTCGTCACATACATTGACCTCAGCTCATTCAATGAAATTTCCATTAATTCTTGCGGCTGCATATGACTTATTCTGACAGATGTTGTTCCGTCAGCACTTTTTTGAGGCTTCCCTTCTTCCAACTCTGCCTCAACATCTTCTGATTTATCGGATGGAGTTTCCGTACTTTTTTCTTTTAAGTTTTCTGTTTCCGCTGTCGTCTCGGTATCCATTTTTTGTCCTTTCGCCAAAAATTATGTCTATTTATAACATATTTTTTTCAGCTTTTCAAGCATAATTTAAACAAAAGAAACGAGCGGCTATGCATAGCTGCTCGTTTCTTTTCAAATGTTAATAAGGCGTATTCCAGTTGAGGTATTTCCAGTGAGAATCTAACCACTCCATATATTCTTGCAATTGATTACTCACGCAAAATACAGCCAAACGCGCCAATTTTTCATGCTCGGGATATTGCCAGATCAACCATGATGCCATAACCGGCGACATTTGGCCTTTCTGCATCATCGGCAACAGCTCATCTCTCAGCATCTGCCAGCGCTTGTCGGCATCAAGCTCAACCACACACTTTTGCTCTAAATCCGTCAGCGTAAATACGCGCTCAAACGCATCTTGCCATAGTAACGAACTGCAGGACGCCACAGCTTTGGCAAGCGAGGCCTTCAACTGTGAAATATTGAGCAAATTTTCCACTTGCGGTTTGGTTCCCAAATTCAGCAGGTCAGTCAATAATTCCCGATTTTGAATATAGCTGACGGCTAAAAAATGGTTCAAATGCGCATACGGCTTAAGCTCTGTTCGATCAATCATCAGACCGATAACGGCATCACACAAAAACGGATCGGCCATAGAACACTGATTGATGACCAAATCAATAATGCTGTCACAACCCTTGGTGGTAAACAGCTTTTTCTGAGCCTTTTCCGAAGCAAAAGCCTCACCGAAATGGCTTTGCACATAGTCACGTGCCAATGTAACATAATCGCAATTTTGCACTTTCTTACCGAATATCTGGCGCTCAACCTCATCCATTTCGGGAATTTCAGCTTGCAGTTTGCAATAGTCCAGCAAATCAATTTCCTGTATCGGCGGTAATACAAAAGCCTGCAAGTAAGCGGCTATTCGTTCTTCATCACCGCTTTCATACAAACGCAGTGCAAAATCACCATCCAGCGGTTGCGACAATGTTCCGAGTTGTGCCGGCGGCATTTGCAAAAGAGTTTTTTTCTCGGCGTCGGACAGCACATTTCTGCGCTTAGCCAATGCCTTGACATACACATAACCGGCGTTGGAGCCGATTAATTGCGGCAAAACGGTTTTCGATGGTTCATACTTACTAAAATAAGCCTCCAGAATGTCACTTGCTTCTTTCATAAGCATCGAACCGCTGATTTCTCGCATTTGCCAATCCAATTTCACAGATTGACGCCGCCCGTTAACAATGTTCATCAGCAAAAACACCTGATCGTCATCCAGTCCCTGTTTGGCCAGCATTTTAAGCCAAAGATTTTTAATAATATTCATACACTTAATTGTTAAAGTTAATAATTAGAAAAACTGTTTGACAGCATACTCTTTTTTACAGTTAAGTCAACTTCTTTTATTATCCGTAATTGTGAAATTATACCCCGACGGCAAAAAATATTATTGCTTTTCAACATAAATATTATAGACTGTTTGGTGGGTTAGTCTTTAGCGGACGGGAGAAGAATTGTGTCTAAGAAAAAAATAATTTTAATTACTGTCGGTGTTATTGTTGCCATTATTTCCGGCTTATTTTATTATGTGACGCATATTGATTGGAATGCACAAAAAGAAAATATTGCCGCACGATTTTCCAAAACTTCCGGTCGAAAAATCGAGTTTACCGGCAATTTAAGCGTTTCTTTATTTCCCTCCCCACATTTGGTGGCTTCCGATGTTAATATTTTAAATGATGAAACCTCCGAAAAACTAGCCACTGTTGACACATTGGAAGCCGAATTGTCATTACGTGCCTTGTTAAAAGGTATTCCTGATATTCAATCCATGACTTTGATTGGTTCGGAGTTTTGGTGGATTGTTGATGAAAACGGCGTATCCAACTGGCATCAAAAACAAAAATCACAACTTTTAGACATTGACATAGAAACCGGTTTGCAAAAACTTAATGTGCGCAATTCGGTTATTCATTATCACAACCGCAAACATGAATTTAAACAAGAGTTGAAACAGGTTAATGCCGAAATTCTGGCTAAATCTCTGGTTGGTCCTTACCGGTTAGACGGCAACTTTGTTAAAGACAATGACCATTTTGGTGTAGCTGTTAATATCGGCGATTTTTCGCAATCTGATGATGTGAGTTTCAGTTTTGCCCTTACACATCCCCATTCGGAAAGTTTTTTGCGCTATGATGGTACCTATAACTTTTTATCGGGAAATTTTAAGGGAGATTTAAGCGGCAATGCCAAACGTGCAGCAGACTTTATCAATATTCTTCTCGGCGATCAGTTGTTAAGTGATGAATTTAACCGGCAATTACTATTTTCTGTGACGGCTCAATCCACTAAGAAAACCCTTAAACTTTCCAGTTTTGCCGTTAAATTTCGTGACTATTTAGAAGGTTCCGGCTCAGTTGTAGTGCCTTGGCCAACAGCTGAAGAACCGCATCCGTTGATTGACATTCAATATCAAATGGTTAACGTAAATTTACAACCTTTAGTGGTTCGTTTACAACAATACATGAAACGCTTGCAACAGAATCAAGAAAAATATATACCGGATTGGCCGTTTAATATACAATTTAACTTGGAATCGGAACGAGTTATTCTAAGCAATTTGCCTGGCGGATTTGTGGAAAATGTATCGGTGAAAGGCTCGTGGCAAAACAATGAATTTAATATAGATGATGCTTATATAGCTTGCCCGGGAAATATTGTGCTGACCATGGCCGGCAATGTGCGCAGTGAAAAAGACTTGCCGCGCTATTTTGCTAAAGTAAAATTTGAAGGTAAATATCTGCTGGAGTTTCTGAATGCTTTCGGTGCCGGTATTACGCCTCCCAATCAATCGGCATATCGTAACATTAACTTAGATTTCAGTGTTTCAGGAGATCCTATAAATGCTGTTATTAATGAGGCCAAAATGATATTTGATAAGGCGAACTACGATATTACCGGTAATTTTGATTTTTCATCAGAGAATCCGTCTGCTCAACTTAAAATTATTGCCGATAAAGTGAACTTTGATAATTACTTGCCGTCTTATAAAGCAGAAGCGGATATGGTTAATATTATGATTGAGGATTTCCAAAAATTAGCCTTTTTGAAAGATAAAAATTGGAAAATTAATTACTCATCAGATTCTTCTATCATTCGCGGTATTCCTTTTGCCGGTTTAAAATTTCAAATGGGGGCGCAAAAAGATGTTTTGAATTTGGTAGATGTAACCACTGATGATGTTTTAGGCTCTAAGGTTCGTTGTAGTGCCGATATTGGCGGATTAGGTACGGCGGAACCGGTTATTCAAGCATTTGAATATGATATTTCCACTACTGACATTTCTCCGATCCTGACCAAATTTCAGGTTGATTTTCCTTATATTGATTTGATTAAAAACAAGAATATTCAATCGTTTGGCAGTGTTAAAGGGCAAATAGAACAAGCTGACGTTAATTTGAACGCCCAAATCGGTAATTTAAAGCTGAACTACCGGGGAGAGATTTCCAAGAAACAAGAAATTGATTTTAATGGTTATGGTGAATTAAAAACGCTTAATTTAGGCGAATTGATCAGCCATTTTGGCGACCAATATAAAAAATTATCAGCCAATAGTGTTTTCAACTGCACCGGGCAGATTCAAGGACATTCTCACGATTGGCACTTTACCGGTTTAGAATGTATGTTGGGAACCGCTCAATATGCTGGTGACTTAGAATTAAAAGAGACCGGCGATATACTTGATATTAAAGGAAACATTGTTGCCACAGAATTTGATTTAAGCTCTGTTTTGGATATTGAGGCAAAACAAAAACAACCGGCAGCGAAGGCTTTGCAGAACACATTCTGGAGTAAGCCGAACTGGAGTGCTGATGTTATTCATTATGACGGTTTGAAAAATAAAATTATTGATTTGAATTTGGAAACCGGTAAGGCCTTTTATGAAAATCTGACTTTTAATAACTTTGTAGCACATATTCAAAATAGTGAGAATAATTTATCTTTGGAAAATTTGAACTTTGCGTATAATGGTGCCGATTATAGCGGCATGTTACAAGTTGATTATTCGCAAAATCCTAAAGTTTCAGGAACCATCCGCGGCGGTAATATTCATTTATCCAATATCGGCGGCTCTATTTATAAGGTTACTGACGGTAATTTGAATTTTTCATCCACTTTCAGTGCTGATGCCACTTCAATCGCAGATTTCATAAAAAGTATAACGGGGCTTTTAGAATTTGTTATTGATGATATTAATATTAATGGATTTTATTTTGACGCCATTGTTAAAGATTTGCAAACAAGAGAGTATGCCAAAGGGCTGTTTCAGGTGGTGCATGATAACTTACAAAAGGGTTTTACGTTTTTTGAAAATGTCACTGGTCAGGTCGAAATAAAACAAGGTGTTATGAATATAACGCAATTATCTTTAAAAAACAAAGATGTTTCTATAAATGTTAAGGGGGAAGTTATTCCTAACGAATGGCAAACTAAAAATGAATGGGCTGTTACGTTTAATGAACGTCCGGATGTGCCAATATTTATGTATACACTGAACGGTTCAATCAATAAGCCTGACTTAGAAATCAAAATCGACGATATTGTGAAAAAATATGATGAATTTTGGGAAAAAGAAGCGGCTATGAAACGACAACAGAAAGAGGCCGAACAAAGAGAAAAAGAAAGACTGATGAATAATGCCCAGCAACAAGTTTCTGTTGCTCTCAGTAGGTTTAAAGAGGTTCATGAGGCATATATTGCCGGCCGCAGTAAAACAGATATGCCATCTTCTCTTGCCGCGTATGATAAATATTTAACGCAATTGGGAGATATTCAGACGCAATTATTAGATATGCAAGCGCTACCGCAACGGCAAAACTATGAAAATGAAGATTCTAAAAAAATTGAACAAGATGCTTTAAAATATCTTGATGAAATTAAAGATATTGAATTGCAGCTTCAATCGATTTATGATGAAGATGCGCGTGCTCGTTTTGCGGCGACAAAAGAAACGGTTCAAACTATGAAAGATAATAATACACGTTTTTATGATTCTTATCAAAAAATGTTGCAGGATAAGTTTGCAGACTTGCGTAAATATAAATCAGTCAGCTACATGTTAAACAATGATAAATTGCTTGGTATGCAGCGTGAAATTGACCAATTGCGTGATGATTTCTGGGAAAAATGTTACCAATTCAGTGATAAATTCACTCAATATTTCGGTTTAGAACAAATCAGTGATCTTGAAAATGCAACAAATGATTTAAAACAGTCCATTGCAGGAATTGAAGATATTCAAAATCAAATGAATAATTTGCAACAACAAATGGAAAGCAAACTGGATGAGATTATTGCCGAACGTAAAGTTGTTTATGAAGAGGAAGAAGCTAAAGCGGCGGCAGAAGAAGCGGCTCGTTTAGCGTTAGAAGAAATGGAGAAAGCCGCTGCTGATGCATCTCAAAAATCTGAAAAGAAAAAAGGTAAAGAAGTACAATCGACAGACAAGTTAACACCGACAAAGTTCCATAAGGCAGAAAACAAACCTTCTGAAGAAAAACAAGAGACATCTGAAAAACCTGCTCAAGTTAAAGCAAAAACAACGTTGGAGGCTCTTGATAACATTTTAACCAATCATGAAGTCAGCGGTACCATTACAAAGTCATACGAAGAAATACCGGAATATAAAATACCGGGATGGGGTGTTTTGGAACCTTTAGAAGGCAAGATACCGGAAACATCAGGCAAGATTATTGTAAAATAATAGTTGTGAAATATTTATCATGAAAGGTTGTTAAATTATTTTCATGGTATATAATATATCTATAAACTACAAATTATTAAGGAGATTACAATGAACAGAAAACCAGAAGTATGCGTCTTACCGGTTGCCGGTTTGTCTACGCGCAATTTACCAACAACAAAAGTTTTGCATAAAGGTTTTATGACGCTGGATAACCTGCCGGTTATTCAATATGCCGTGGATGCATGCGCAGAAGCCGGTATTAAAGAGATTGTTTTTATATATAGTGATGATGCGTGCAAGCGTATGTTTGAAACATATTATGCGCCGGCCCCTGAACTGGAAAACAAACTGGCCTCACAAAATAAGAAAGACTTATTAAATGCCGTGCAAAAGATTATTCCGACCGGCATGAAGTTTTCGTTTGCTTGCCAAAGCGAACCGAAAGGTAACGGACACGCTATTTTAATGGCAAAAGATATTATCGGCAAGCGTGATTTTGCCGTTATGTGGGTAGATGATGTTTATCTGAATAAAGGAGGTAAAGGCATCTTACAACAGCTGTGTGACGTTTATGAAAAAACCGGTGGCATTGTTGAAAACATTATGGAATGCAAACGTGAAGACATGGTTCGTTATGGGGCTTTGGTGGGAGCAGAACGTGATGGCAACATTGTTAAAGCTCAAGGTTTGGTAGAAAAACCGAAGTTGGAAGAAGTGCCGTCTAACTATGCCTCCATGGGACCATACATAATTCCGAATGAAGTAATGAATGTTATGCCGGAGGTTACCAAAGGTTCTAACGGCGAAATTAATTTAACGGATGCATTGAATTTGGCGGCATCACGCGGTATGCCGATATATGGCGTTTTGTGTGATGCGGTGCGTTATGATTGCGGCACAAATTTAGACTTGCAAAAAGCCAACATCAAACTGAGTTTGGAGAATAATCCGGCTTTACGCGAATGGACGCAAAAAGTTTTGGATGATTTGCAATAAATTCAGCCTGTTTGTGTGCAAATCAAAGCAACACTCGGAGACAATTTAACTGCTCAAATAGCTTTAAAAACTTGTTGTTTTTGAAGCTATTTTTGTTTATATTAGCCGCAATTAAGGAGAAAACTATGCAACTCAGTGCCAAATATCAAGCCATTTTGGAAATTATGCAGAAAGTGTGGCAAGACCAATACCCTGCCGATAATATTATCAAAGAATATCTGCGCAATCGAAAATATATCGGTTCCAAAGACCGTAAATTCATTACCAACACCGTATGGGATATTATTCGTCACCGCAGTCGGCTGGAATTTGATACCGATTGTTGC
>JAZNQW010000091.1:0-9940 GCA_045590435.1 Alphaproteobacteria bacterium
GACGGAAAAACCTACCAGCTCAATATGATCGATACCCCCGGACACGTGGATTTTACTTACGAAGTTTCGCGTTCACTGGCTTCGTGCGAAGGCACCATTTTGGTAGTAGATGCCACACAAGGCGTTGAGGCGCAAACGCTGGCCAATGTTTATTTAGCGCTTGACAGTAATCATGAAATTATTACGGCCTTAAATAAAATTGACCTTCCGTCGGCTGACGTGCCGCGCGTTAAAGAACAAATTGAAGACGTTATCGGGCTTGATACAACAGATGCCGTAGAAGTTTCCGGCAAAACCGGCGCCGGCATTCCCGATTTACTCGAACAAGTGGTGCAAAAATTACCGGCTCCTGTCGGCGACATCAACGCTCCGACCAAAGCGCTATTGATTGACAGTTGGTATGATTCGTATTTGGGTGTTATTATCTTGGTGCGCATTAAAGACGGTATTTTGCGCAAAAAACAAAATATCCGTATGATGTCTAACGGCCTCGATTATACAATAGATAAAATCGGTGTCTTCACACCGAAAATGACTGATGTAGACGCACTTTACCCCGGCGAAGTAGGCTTTATCACCGCCAGCATTAAAAGCGTGGAAGACTGCCAAATCGGCGATACCATTACCGATAACAAAAATCCGTGTACCACTGCTTTAGAAGGGTTTAAACCGTCTGTTTCAGTGGTATTCTGCTCCATTTTTCCGGTTGACAGCAGCCAGTACAACGCCTTAAAAGACGCGTTGGCAAAACTCAAACTCAACGACGCCAGTATAAACTATCAGCCTGAAAATTCGCAAGCCCTAGGCATGGGTTTCCGTTGCGGTTTTCTCGGCCTGTTACACATGGAAATCATTCAAGAGCGCATTGGTCGCGAGTTTGACTTAGACATTATTACCACGGCGCCGTCAGTGGCTTATAATCTTTATTTGAACGGCGGCCAAGAAATGGTGTTGCATAATCCGGCCGATATGCCTGACCCGTCATGCATCAAAAGCATTGAAGAACCGATGGTTCGCGCCACCATTATGGTACCGGACGAATACCTCGGCTCCATCTTAAAACTTTGCACCGAACGCCGCGGCGAACAAGAAGACTTAACTTACGTCGGCAATCGCGCCATGGTCATTTACAAAATTCCTTTAAGCGAAATCGTATTTGACTTTTACGACCGCCTCAAATCCATTTCCAGCGGTTACGCCAGCTTCAATTATGAATTAATCGGCTATGCGCCGGCTGACTTGGTCAAAGTCCAAATCTTAATCAACGAAGAACCGGTTGACGCACTGTCGTTTTTATGCAACCGCACCGAAGCCGAAGCCCGCGGCCGCCAAATTTGTGAACGCTTAAAAGACCTTATCCCTAGGCACTTATTCAAAATTCCGTTGCAAGCAGCCATCGGCGGACGTATCGTCGCGCGCGAAACCATCTCCCCGATGCGCAAAGACGTAACCGCCAAATGTTACGGAGGCGACGTCACGCGTAAACGCAAACTTTTGGATAATCAGAAAAAAGGCAAACAGCGCATGCGCCAATTCGGCAAAGTTGAAGTGCCGCAATCAGCCTTTATTGAGGCCTTGCGTATAGGTGACAAATAATTAAAATTCAATATCTTTATCTTGAAAAGAACTCAGAACTTTTTGCAAGCGTATATTACGCACTTTTTGCTTTTGCCCAATCAATTTCAAATCTTTTTCGTAATCTTCTATAATCTGTACCAACAATGTTTTAGGTTCCGGTGTCTCAATTTCTTCGGTTTTAACCGCAGGTTTCTCAGGAACTGTTTTCATCCCCATCAAATGACCTATGTTTTTCTGCTTAATCGCAATAGTTTTTTGCTCCTTAACCGGCACAGCAACTTTTACCGGTTTTTTAACAGTAGAACTGCTTACTGTTGTTGTCGATTTTTTCGGCTGAGAAACATTTGCCTTTTGCGGCACGGTTTCAGTCTTACGCACCGGCTGTTGCACTTTCTGCTGACGCAACTGCTGTCCGGTTTGAGTTTTCGATTGTGCTTGCTGAACACGCAACTTATTTCGTTGCTGCTGTGCCTGATATTGTTGTTGAACCCGTGGCTGAGTCTGATTTTGCCTCTGCGGTTGATTTTGACGTTGTCGCTGTGCACTGTTATCCATTGCACCTGTCGGCATAAAAAAATTCGGCCCTTTATTTGAACGCTGATACGTCTGTGCCACTGCCGTAACAGACCAAACCACACAACATATTATCAATAAATATTTTCTCATCACAACCTCTGCAAATATCATAACCTCAAAACATTAACGTATCTTTAAAAGAAAACACCTAAAATTCAGATATGATGAAGCGAACTTTTTTTC
Organism: Alphaproteobacteria bacterium; assembly: GCA_045590435.1. GTDB lineage: Bacteria > Pseudomonadota > Alphaproteobacteria > RF32 > CAG-239 > RUG410. The sequence continues at coordinate 2,338 of JAZNQW010000091.1, forward strand.
TTTTAATTTCTCTCTGGCTTTTACCGATGTCGGCACAAGCCTTATCCCCGTTGGAGGAATGTCAAAAAGAAGCAAAAAACATCAAACAGGTTTATATTCGCTACAAATACGGCAAACTCAATTTATTACAAAAAAGCACTGCCGAAATTTCAGCCAGTTGCGGTGATCAAGCCTCCGGTTGTTTTCACTCATCAGGCGGAAAATATACTATAGAAACAACACAAAAAATTATTAACCACAATAAAACCGTCTGTGTCATACCGATTGTATATTTAGATTATAATTTTTCAGGTAGTTATGTTGAAATTACCAATGAATATAATGCTTGCAAAACCCGTGCCGTCTTACGTCACGAATTGCAGCATTTTATGCTATGGAAAACCGGCATTGAACAACAATTGGCTCAAACTCAAAAACTTTTAAAAAAATTGGCATGGCAAAAAATCACCGCTTGCTCGGAAGATACCCGTTGCAATGCAAATTATTTCAGTGAATTTAAATATTTGGTTCAAAACACTGCTGAAAAATGGCACCGCATTATTGAGGCAAATAATAAAAAACTAGACAGTAACGACCACGATTTTGAAAAAGAAGTCAACTATCGTGTATGTATTCCTTACTTAGCCGATAAACTTTAATTACATTGTAACGTAGTCATCCGTCATTTCGCTGATTTGTCGCAACAAAACCTGATTTGTCACATCTAATCCCGCACCGATTCGCCGTAAATCATAAATATAAGCATTAAACAAATTTTGATATATCTGATTAACCTTTCCGTTTGTGGTCGAAACCGCATCAATTCCCCTGTTTTCCAACATATTTGAATGCTTACGCATATAAGTAAAAATATGCTCATATTCATTATTAAACAACGATACAAAAGTAACACCGTCAGCCGGTCCCTTATACCCCGGTATAACCATAACATTACCGCCGTTCATTGTCATAAACAACGGGTGCTTCGCTATAATAATAAACACTTTCTTGCTTTTCGGTGTTTTTTTAATAAAATCCTCGTATTGTTTTTTTCGCTCGGAAAATTCACGGCGCACACCTGTCATTTCATCACTTATTTGCGCCGGTAACATAAAATTGGCATAACGATAGGCTTCCGGCATAGTGTTGAAATGCTTCTGAATTTTACGCATACGACGTGTTTCTTGATTAATGGTTTCATATTCATTTTGCAAAATCAAATCCAAATCCTTAACCGTCATAGAATAAGCATGAATAATAGATTGTTCATATTCCTTAATTCCATTATTTCCGCCGAATATAAAATTTCTCATCATACCAAAATCTTGTTTAGCCAAAATTCGATCGACCGGCGCCGGCTTAAATTTTACCTTAATTTTATGTTTTGAATTACTGCCTCCCAAAGAAAAGATATTCTCATGTGAAGAAACTTGTTTATTGCCGGAAACATGTTCCATTGTGCCTGAAGCACGATTTTTAACCGTATTCACGTTTTCCAAACTTTTAACCGACCCTGATTTCGGAACAAAAAATTCCGGCTTTTTATCGGTTCGCACAACCGCCTGTCCTGTTGCACAAAATCCCGCAACAAACAACAAACCCAATATAAGCAATTTTCTCATTTTCATTTTTGCCTCTTACAAGCAGTATAAAAGAAAAAACGTTAACGCAGATTTAAGAAATAAGAGCTAGATTTAAAGCGAAGGAGAAACCATGCTTAAACGATTTTTGCCATGTGTTATATTTTGTGGAATATTAATAAGTAACGCTCATGCCGCTTCTTATGAAACAATGATGCGTAAATGCCGCAAAAAAATGACCGAAGAACCATCTCAAATATCTGTTTTGGTAAATTATGGCAAATTGAGATATGATTTCAGTAAAGACGCTGGTGAGCTTGAAGCTATGTTCAAAAAACTCAACCCAGATGCACCGATTGTCGGAAAAATACACGGCTTAACCGATATATCTCCTCTTGCCGCCATAGATGTAAACGTTTCCCGCCAACTTATAAACGATAATTACATTTGTACCATTCCGCAATCCGTTACCATTCATTTACAATACCAAAATCCAACCGTCTATATTCTTAAATCTTTACGCAAAGGCTCTTGTCCTTATCGCTTGGCTTTACGTCATGAACAAGCTCATCTTGATATTGGTTTTACGGCCATGACTTTGCTCGGAAAAATCATTAAAAACAAATTACCGGAAATTATTGATGAAATAGGCCCGCGCATAACCCCTGTTAAAGACGAAAGCAACATAGCCGCAAAATTAAGCAGTGATTATCAAAATTATTTAATGCCAACTCTTGATTTGTTTCAAAATTCTTTAATTGAGCAACAAAAAGCACTTGATACAGCTGAAAATTATCAAAAAGAATCAAAAATTTGTCGTTGATTTATTTTTCAACACACAGTTTTTCGAGCAAATCCAAACATTCTTTAATATTGTCCGCCGCATAATCTATATATTCCGTAGCTTTATCATTTGGTTTACCATGACATAAACGCACCGTACTCATACCTGCTTTTTTCGCAAATTCCAAATTTGAATAACTGTCATCTATAAATAAACAATCCTGCGGTTCCACATCAATTTTCTTGCAAAACTTCAAATACACATCTGCGCTTTCGTTCTTTTTATAGCAATCAAACTCTTCTACCGAATAAAACCGACCGGCAAAAAATTCCAATAAACCCAGATGCTTCAAAATCGCCACACACGCATCGTGCGAACTGGTTGAAAAAATATATTGCGGACAATTCAATTTTTGCAACCTTTCCAACAATCCTTCATATGGCACAATAGGCGCCAAGTGCTCTTCTTTACGCTTATGATAAGCATCAAAAATTTCCTTGGGAGAAACCCCGTAATCACGCACAAAAATCTCACCGCCGTCCCTATATGTTTTATATGACTCGGTCACAATCGATTTAGCCGTATCCAAATCAAGCGGCAACTTTAAATCTTCAACAGCCGCTTCAGCCGTAATTGTATCCATTAAATCATGAAATTCCGGCGTCTCTCTGTATAAAGTATTATCTAAATCCCAAACTATCACACGTTTATTCATTTTCCAATCCTTACCCGAAGCCATAATAAGATAACACATTTTTATAACTCGTCAAGCAAAAAGCAGATTGAAATTACGATTCTTAACCCTATATTTAAGACCTTCGGGAGAAAAAATGCTGAAATTAATTCGCTTTTTATGCGTCTGGGTAAGTATAACCGTTTTTACACAAACCAACTTGTTTCCGCCACCGGAAACAGAAAGCGTGGTTATACGGCAAATTTTGGAAACTTATATCGAACATATAACCGATATAAACTCATCAATAAAAACCGAATCATTTACACAAACTTCATCTGAATCCGATTAAAGATTAAACTTCTTTGCAATTAACGCTGCTACCTGATTTAAATTATTATCTTGCGTATCCAGTGATGTATCAAACATAACGGCATTTTCGGCCGGTTTCAACGGTGCTGTTGCCCGATTCTGATCACGTTCGTCTCGTTTTTTCATCTCTGTCAAAACTTTATCGTATGAAGTTTCTATACCGGCAGCCACATAATCCCTATACCGACGTTGTGCACGCACTTCAACCGGTGCCGTCACAAAAAACTTCATATCCGCATTCGGACAAACCACAGTTCCCGTATCTCGCCCGTCATAAACCACACCACAAGCCGGCGAACCGTCAGCAAAAACCGGATTCAATGCAAAATCCTGTTGCATTTTCAAAAGTGCCTCTCTCACTTCCGGATAAGCCGAAACCACAGATGCCGCATGACTTCCCACATCTGAACGGAAATCTTTGTTTTTTGATAGTGTCATCATTTGCGGAAAAGTCAAAGCCTGCGCCAACTCAAGTGCTTTTTGCTTATCCTCCAGCGCATACCCCGAAAGCACCATTTGCAATCCCACTGCTCTGTAAACCATACCGGTATCAAAATAAGCCAGCTTAAATTTTTGTGCGATATATGCCGATATTGTTCCTTTACCGGCACCGGCCGGCCCGTCTATGGTAATAATCATTTTTAATCTCTTTTATGGTTGACGTCATATTATATTTTCATTAACATATTTTTATTATAATACCAAGCAAAAATATATTTATACCATTGTTTTTTATCAAACAAAAGGACTGTCTTGAAATGAAAATTTTAATTGCTGATGATCACGAGCTTTTTTTACAGGGTTTATTATTTATTCTGCAAAAGGAATACACAGACGCAACCATTGTCACCACCAGCAGTTATACCGGTATTTTTAATATTCTGACCAAACAAAAAGATTTTGACTTAATCATCACAGATTTAGCCATGCCCGGTGCCAATTGGTTGGAAGCTCTTAAAAAAATCCATCAAGATTGTCCTGAAGTACCTATTATCATTATCTCTGCCGTATTTGAACGCAGTATTCTGCAAAAAACATTCGATATAGGTGTTTCCGGTTATGTTTCCAAATCCTTCCCTAATAATCTGATTATCAGCGCCATTAATTTAGTTATGGCCGGCGGTGTTTATATTCCGCAAGAATTATTACGCTCCGACTCCTTATCGACACCGGAACAAATTAACCTTTTACTTGAAAATATTGATAATTCAGACACATCAGACAATAATGCAAAAATTTTAACCCCTCGGCAAATGGATGTATTGAATTGCTTGGCTAAAGGTATGCCAAATAAAAGCATTGCTCGCGAACTTGGACTGAGTGAAGGCACTGTTAAAATACACATCACTTTAATTTTACGCGCATTAGAAGTCAGTAATCGTTTGTCTGCCGTTCGCGAAGCTGTTAAACGTGGTATAATCAGCGAAGATAAATTGTAAAGGAATCATGGTCATGTCAAAAAATAAATTACCGGCTTATATGAGTTTACTTTTTAATCGTATTTATAATAACCCTATTTTATGCGAAATTTTAGATGATTCGCGTGTGGTAAAATTAACCTCATTTTTTACCTCAAATACACTTATCAAAGATTTATTGCGTGATATTCCTAAAAATGCTCATGTTTTGCAAATAGGTTTAACTTTCGGTAAGGAAATAGATGCTGTTTATAATAAAGTTAATAAAAACGGTAAACTTGATATTTTTGATATTTCCGACCGACAAATTAACTTGGCAGAAAAAAAATATGCTCATCATAATATGACTATCATTAATTATGATGCCACTATACCGTGGGATGAAAAATATGATGTGATTATCTGTTATAATTTGTTGCGTGAACTGCCTTTTCACACCCGCCGCAAAATAATGGATAATGCTTTAAACGGTTTAAGCACAGGCGGTAAAGCCATTTTTATAGATTATGCCGAACCGGATATTCTTCACCCCATGAAATTACCTTTATATTGGTTTAATCGCCTTTATCGTCCGTTTGCCGAAAGTTTATGGTATAACCCTATTGAAAACTTCTGCTCCAAAAAAGATGATTTTCGCTGGCATCACACATATTACGGCGGACATGCTTTTCAAAAAGTAACCGTTATCCGTAAAATCTTAAGTAATGATGATGTTTTAAAACTCACCCGCTTATTTAATCACAAATAAATATATTTAAAGAATGCTTATTTATTTTCAACTTCATCTTGAAGCCATATACTGTTTTTTATATTTTTTTCCAAAAAAGCATAATGCTCTGCAACTTCTTGCTCAGAAATCGGAAAATGACGTTCTATTATTTTAACCTTAGTTGCATTAATTTGGTTTAAATTATTTTTATCCTGATTGGTAACAAATTTCATACTCGGTTCATCACCACCCAATAATTGTAAATATACTTCCGCCAAAAGCTGAGCATCTAATAAAGCACCATGATATGTTCGTGCTGAATTATCTATATTAAAACGTTTACATAGCGCATCTAAACTGTTTCTTGTATGGGGAAATTCACTGCGAGCAATCGCTAACGTATCAACAACCCTATCCCATTCATAAAGCGGAAGATTGCATTTTCCTAACTCCATATTTAAGAAATCCATATCAAATCTGGCATTATGAGCTACAAAAATTCCGTCATCACCCACAAATTCAATCCATTTTTGCGCAATTTCCGAAAATTTAGGTTTATCCGCCAAAAAAGCATTATCCAAACCATGTACTTTAACCACTTCTTCCGGCACATCTCTTTCCGGATTAATATATTCATGAAAAATTTTACCGGTCGGTAAATGATTAACTAATTCAACAGCACCTATCTCAACCAATCTGTCACCATTATTCGGATCTAAACCCGTAGTTTCGGTATCAAAACATATTTCTCTCATTATAAAATCTCTTGTATAAATCTGATTAATTTTACTTTAATTATATTTTCAGGCTCAGCTGTGTCAATCATAATATCCGCACATTCTCTTTTTATTTCTTTATCCATTTGCACGGCAATAATTTTATTAAAATCTTCTTCAGTTATGTTATCACGCTTCATAACACGTTGTTTTTGTATTTCATCTGCCACGTCGGCAACTATAATATAATCACAATAAATATCCCAGTTAAATTCCAACAACAAAGCCACATCTAAAAATAATACATCTTCATTTAAAGCTGTTTTATGAATAAGTTTTTTAAGTTTTTTACCCAAAAAAGGATGAATTAAACTCTCAAGTTTTCTAAGTTGTTTATTATCATCAAAAACTAGTTGTCTCAAACGGCGTTTATTAAAAATACCATTAATAAAAACCATGGGAAATTCACGCTCTATTACCTTTAAAAAATCCTTTTTATTATATAAATCACGCACCCAAAAATCAGGATTGTAAACACTAAATCCGAGTTTTTTTATAATACCGGCCAAAAAAGTTTTACCGCAGCCTATAGAACCGGTGATACCTACAATTTTCATATTTATCCTTAAATCAAAAAGTTATAAATTTTATCCACATATTCCTCAACCTCATACATATCAGAAAGATTTTTGATTACAGATAAATGATTCTTTTCATCGTGCACAAAGGTCTTCAGTTCTTCATTCTGACGGTCAAGAACTTTATAATAAGCTTCGTCTGTTTCTTTTCTTTCAAGCTCAGCTTGTAAATTATAAACCTCAGCTTCTTTCTTTGATGACTGATTATAAAGCAGGTAAGTCACAAAAATGGAAGCAAGAAAAAGTACGCACATTACAGTTATGTAAGTGTTTATCTGCTTTGAAAAAGTATATTCGTATGACATAACCCAGAACAATATACACGCAAACATTGTACAGAACGGGTATATGAGCAAAAATAACGGTGCCTTGCTTCTTGAATATTGCCCTTTAGTTTTTTCTTTCTTCAGAAACTTCAGGTTTGCTAATACCATACAGATAATGAAGAATAAGGTTTTGTTGATTACCGCTGTTAAAAAATAGAAAAAATCTGTACTTGTATATTCGCTCAGCTCAATGCCGAATAAAGCTGACATAACATTCAACGAAATAAATTCTGACACCAACAAAATGGCTTGCAACACAACCGATAAAATTGACGAAGAAAGCACTGTGCAATCAAACATAAAAACGGCGTATAGAAAACAAGCAACCATAAACGATAAAAAATTCAGATATAAATTCCCTACCGTAAGAAACAATGTTGCTGCAATACCGAAAACAAGAATGCCAAA
>JAZNQW010000092.1:0-12512 GCA_045590435.1 Alphaproteobacteria bacterium
ATAAACTGTCATTACCCGACAAAATCTTTATACTGTCATTACCCGACAAACGAAGTGCGATCGGGTAATCCCTGCAAATTAAATGGCCGAGGTCCTCCGATCAGGTCGGAGGATGACAGTGTTAAAAGAGAGCGCAAGGATGACATTATTAAAAGAGAGCGCAAGGATGACAATATTAAAAGAGAGCGCAAGGATGACATTATTAAAAGAGGGTGCAAAGATGATACTTAAATGGTTATATTTTTTACTGAACGCCCTTATCAAGCGGATCAAAGAACAAACGTAATGTGTTCCAAACTTCGTAATGGTTGGCGTATTTCGTGGCAAACACATCCTTAAACGCTTGTTGTGTTGCAATAATCGCACGCCGCGCACTTTCCGCTACCGAGCGATAGCTGGCATCTGTATTAAAGCGTTGCTGATCTACAAATTCAATTTTTTGGATGGTGCCATCGCGCGACAAATAAACGCGAATTTCAACGCGCAAACCTTCAACCCCCATTGCACCCGGATCCAAATTCCAATTCTGTCTAAGTAAGCTGGCAATGGCATCTGTTTCAGAAATTGTTAAATCACTCAAATATGAACCTTGCGTGTTGCCACCCTCAATTCCCATGTGTTTTACCGGCGTGCCGGTTTTTACCATGGCGCTTTGCGTTTTATCACCAACCTCTAAATTCTTCGAATTATCAATCTCTTGCATTAAGCTCTTTAATGCATTACTTTTAACCTTACTCTTCTCCTCCGGCTTCTTTTCCGGCTTTTTCGGTTGCGGTTTCGGCTTTGGTTTCATAGACGGACGCGGCGGTTGTTTCGGTGTCGGTTTCGGATCAGGCTTCTTTTCCGGCTTTTTATCCGGCACCGGCGTCGGCGCTTCCAAATAATCGTCGGTAATTTCTTCAGGTGCGTCCGGCGATTCTTCCGGCTCCGGCTCAGCCTCATCTTTGGTATATTGCTCTATTGGCTTATGCTCTTCCACCGTTGCCTTACGGTCTTCCTCGCCAAATTCCGCCTTGCTCGGTAAATTCGTTAATTCATCAATATGCACCTCAGACAAATCAACAATAATCGGGGTTTGACCAATCGTCAATTCCTCGTGCCGCCAATTCGGCAGATCTACCCACAGCAGTAATAACACTACTGTGTGTAAACCAAGTGATTGTTTGAGATACTTCTTATCCATCGGCAGTCGCTATTTCTTTTTGGGTTGCTGTGCTTTTCCCCTAAAACCTTTAGCCTCGGTTTTAAGACCTACTTTTTCATAACCGGCATCTTTTAAGATTGCCATTAAGCCGATAACACGTCCGTAAGAAACCGACGTATCACCGGAAATCGTAACACTTAAACTTTCATTGGCGCCTTTGATGGCCTCTAACTTTTCCAGAATTTCATCATCCGGAATAACCGATTTGCCAATGTAATAGTCACCTTTCTCATCAACGCTGATATTCACCGAAGTTTCCGTGCCGGTTAGGGTTTTACCGCCAACCTTCGGCAAATTCAACTGAATGCCCGAAGTCATCAGCGGTGCCGCCACCATAAACACCACCAACAGAACCATCATCACGTCCATCAGATTTGTAATATTTACATCTGCACGACGGCGGTTTTGGCGACGACTGTAAGATGAACTTTGCATAAACGAAGCCATATTTTTCTCCTTATTCTCCCGCCAAATCGGCCTTCAGGGTTGTTTCATCAATTTCACGTGATAAAATCGTTGAAAATTCGGTCATAAAATTATCCAGTGTTTTGGCATAACGATCAATTGCCGTGGTAATTGTGTTATAAGCTACCACCGCCGGAATGGCGGCAATCAAACCAAATGCCGTGGTAAATAATGCTTCGGCAATACCCGGAGCCATTGCTGCCAATGAGTTACTTTGCGTTGCCGCAATGGCATTAAAGCTGTTAATAATACCCCAAACCGTTCCAAACAAACCAATTAACGGTGCCACCGAACCGGTGGTTGCCAGAAAGCCCAAATGCGTATCCAAGCCTTCCAATTCCTTATCAATGGCCACGCTCATGGCCTTTTCAATACGTTGTTGCAATGAAACACCACGCAAGCTACGGTCTGATTTACCCTTCAGCAATGTATTACGCTTCCATTCACGCATTGCTGCCACAAAAATCGCGCTCATCGGGTCACGCGGACGATTGCCGATTGCTTCAAACAACCGATCGAGTGAACCACCGGACCAAAAAGCCTCTTCAAATTTCTTAGATTGTTGTCGCACTTGACGTAACGTTGCATATTTTTCCAAGATAATGGCCCAAGACCACACTGATGCGGCAATTAAACCGATCATAACGATTTTTGTGATGGTGTCAGAAGACCATACCATATCCCATAAAGACATTTGTTCTGCCGCATTTTGAGCGGCGTCAGTCAGAGTTTGTGCATCCATTTTGTATAACCTTTATAAATTGCAATTTACACTATTTTTAAGGCAAGTTAACACAAAATGTTTAATATGCAATTAAATTATTGCGAAAATTCAACGAAAAATAAAAAAATGATTTAAAAAAACAATCTTTTGCTTCAAATCTGCAATTATATGGCCTAACCATTGTAGGCAACTTTGCCTTTTCTACCGCTCAAACGACTATTATTTTGTGGAAATACACGTCTTTGGCCCAAATTTCCGATACGCGGTGCAAATTTACCGCGTTGCTCTTGTTGATCTTGAGATTGGGTACTTTTTTGTGCTCCACCGTTTTTCTCTTGCTCCACATGCGTGCGAACTTTATCGGTATGAGAATCAATCTGTCGTTGCGTTTCTTCCGGCGACAAATTTTCGGTTATTTCCGTTGTTCTCAATTGACTGTCTATTTTCTGGCCGGTTATGGAAACAAATTGTGCCTGTTGCTCGGTTTGTTGCTTTCCCCGTCCTAACATTTGTATGTGTTCAGGGATCAAATCCGTTAATCCTGAGGTTAGTATCGGTGCTGTTATCAATTGTTGTGACATCCGTTGTAATCCGGCAAAACCACCCGTATTAAAGGCCGCCTCTTCAATATTTCTGGCTAAGGCAATTTGCGCTTCTTCATTTTTAATATTCTCAGACAGTTTTTTAGCATTAAAGCCGTAATCTTCAGGTCCTAAAACAATATCCACACTGTTTTGTGTAATCAATGACAAGTAAAACATTTGCCCGTTCTCATCAGTATAAATCGTCCGATGTGAAAGTTGACCGCCTTTACGTTGGCTTGCAGCTTCTTCCAACTCTTCATCACTATGCACATTTAATTGCACCGATTTAAAATTGAATGTGCTGTAACCATCTTTATCTACATAGTTTTCATGAGTGTGTTCAATCGCAAAATGACAATCATCACGCATATAAATGACTTCGTTGTTTACATCCAGATATGAATTGCGTCCGGTCATTTTTTTTATAAGTTCCGCACCATCACACTCATCTATTCCTTGAACACCTCGCGCCACTTCCAAAAACGTTTTAATATCGCTCTTTTCAAACCGGTGATGCAATCCCGTTCCTGCAGGAATTTTTCCCATACGAATGCTATCTATACTTTGTTGAATTTCCTCAGTAGATTTTCCCTGATTCTGCATAATACGCCAAATCTCATTTTTATGCTCTTTAACCAAGCGCTCGCATGCAATCTCTCGAGCCGAAGGAGAAATCTGCACACCATCTACCACATTTTTGTGTCTCACGATTTTTTTTGCAATTTTGGCTTTAACATTCTTGGCTTGAAAATTAATTAGATATGCTATATCGCCGTATCCCAGTTGCTCCACCATTTTCGGTGGTATATTTAATGCCTTCAAACCATTAATCACATCTTTCCTATGCTTCCGAAATCCCTCTGATTCAGCGCAAACCCGCCAAATTAAACTCTTGTTCAGATTATAATCTTCAAAAGCAAAAGATTGCAAATCCGAACGATTATCTTCAGAACTAATTGCCGCTGATCGCTGCTCAACATGTTCTTTCAGCCATGGCGAATATTTACGCGGCTGTTCTATAAAACCGTTCCAAACTGCGTCTGCCACACAAGTTGCCGCCAGAAAAATTTCACGTCGCTGTTGAGCCTTACGTAAGCGTCCGTTATTAGCATCTAATTCTATTTCCTGGCTTTGTTTTTCCTGTTTTAATTCTTCTTGCAGAGCTGCTATTTTTTCTTGATAAACCTTTTGTTCCGCTTCTCCCATCGACGAATTTTTAAATTCGTTAAAAGCTTTTGCCGCATCAGATAATGCTATCGGACGCGTTATATCTGAATTATATTCCAATCTTTCTATTTTTTTTGCCATATTGTCCAATTTTTCATAATCGGGATTAACTGGAATAGCTACAACATTTACACCGTATTGAGCATAAAAATCTACCATCCTTTGAAATTTTTCCGCCTCTGAAAGAGTTGGCGCATTATTTTCTTCGGATTTAGACGGACGCTTAGCGCCGGCCAATCTGTTATTGACTTTTATAGCTTGGACATATATTTCCGCCATAAGCGGCTCTTCCTTAATGTCATTCACTTTCGGATCAATTTCATTGTTCATTGAAAATGCGGCAATATCATCTGTTGCCATACCGCTTTCAGACTGACTATCCGCCAATGTAACATTTTCTTTTAATTTTGCCACTGTTTCTGCGGAAAATCCCATCTTAGAATCAAGCACCCCTGTCCATTCCTTCATACGCGCCAAATTTGACGCATTCATATTTACAGCTTTACTACCGGAAATCTCCAGGCTGTTCTGCACTTTATCTTCCACCTGTATCATTTTTTCAAGTGAAATTCTAAGGCAACGCATATATGTCTTTTCTTTATCCGAAAGTTCTATCTCAGTTTGCGGTTGCATCTTTTCGGCTTGTTTATAAAATGTTCTTAAATCCTCTTCATTGATTGTTTCATTTTGCACTTCAATTTCCGGAAATTCCTTTTTCAGAAGTGTTTGTTCCAAACCGTTTAAGGCGAACTCGGCAAACTGTAAGGCTTGACGTAAATTAGCCTTTTGCATTATTAATCCGTTAACATATTTATCAGAATTACGTTCTTGGGCGAATTTATCCGTTTGAGACAAAATAGATTTTATTGCCTTAAATATTGAAGCGCACGAACGTTTCGGTGTATTTTCATCATCAAAATAAGTAATTGCTTTTCCTGTTGTTTGTTGATGTTCTAAAGCATTATTCATTTTGACCAAAAACTTCTGACCAGACTCGACAGACGGAAAAATAACACGCGCTTGATCAAGTGTTGTTCCCTTTAGAATCGTTGTCTGTTGATGTCTGTTTGCTTTTACCATGTTTTTTCCTCATATATTTAGTCCAGTATAACAAAAAAAAATTTATCTGTCCAGCGTTTTTTGTCAATTATTTAAATCTTTGCATTTTTTTGTTATTTTTTATGCAAAAAATGCTTGAAATATGACTGTTTTTTACGTTATAAAAACGCATAACATTGATAAAATTTAGGAGATTAATAATATGTCAGGACACTCGCAATTTAAAAATATTATGTATCGCAAGGGCGCACAAGATGCTAAAAAGGCACGCGTTTTTGCCAAACTTGCACGCGAAATTACCGTTGCCGCCAAAAGCGGTTTACCGGAACCTGATAAGAACCCGCGCCTGCGCTTAGCCATTCAGGCTGCACGCGCCGAAAGTATGCCGAAAGATAACATTGAACGCGCTATTGCCAAAGCTACTACGGTGGCCGGCGGTGCCGATTTCGTTTCCATGCGCTATGAAGGCTTTTCTTCCAATAAGGTGGCTGTTATTGTTGAGGCCTTGACCGATAATAAGAATCGCACGGCCGGAAACATTCGCACTTTGTTTGGTAAGCGTGGCGGTGCCATGGGTGAAACCGGTTCTGTTGTATTCAATTTTGAGCGTATCGGTTATATTCAATATCCGGCCTCTGTTGCCGGCGCTGATGAAATGTTTGAAGCCGCTTTGGAAGCCGGTGCCAATGAAGTTGTTTCCGATGAAGAATTTCATGAAATCGAAACTTTGCCGGATGATTTGTCGGCCGTTACTTCCGCTCTTGAAGCTAAATACGGCACACCATCAGCTTCGCGTTTAGACTGGAAACCGACGGTTAAAACCGAAATTACCGATTTAGACTCTGCCAAGAAATTCTTGGAATTCATTGACGCTTTGGAAGATGATGAAGACGTTCAACATGTTTATCATAATGCCGATATTGCCGACGATATTATGTCGCAATTATCGGGTGAGGAATAAATGCGCATTTTAGGTCTGGATCCGAGTTTATCTTCAACCGGCTGGGGCATTATAGATGTTCAAGGAAACCGTCTGCTTTATGTAGCAGACGGTTTTATTCCAACCGAATCGACAATGAAAATTGAGGCCCGATTAGATGTTATCTTCCGTAGCCTGTGTGAAATTATTGAAACTTACCAGCCTAATGAAGCCGCCATTGAAAAAACCTTTTTAAATACCAATCCTGAAACTTCTCTGAAATTAAGTATGGCGCGCGGCGTTGTTGTGCTTTCTGCCGGATATTACCATATTCCGCTATACGAATACGCACCGAACAGCGTTAAAAAAGCCTTGGTCGGCGTTGGTCATGCACATAAAAATCAAGTGGAAACCATGGTCAAATTTTTGCTACCGGGATGCCAACCGAAAAACAACGACTCGTCTGATGCGTTAGCCATGGCCATCACGCGTAGCCATTGCCGCAATCCTTTTGAATAATCTGGTTTATTCTATTGTTGTAAAAACGGCTGAACAAACATATCAAACAGTCGCTTATTTTGCTCACTCCAACCCATGATATGATTATCACCAAAACAAATCAACGGCGTTCCCATCCGTTCTGTAATCTCGTATTTTTTTGCCGCTTTTTGCAATAAAGCCATATTATTATCCTTATTAACATCAATAGCTTCTATTGCCAAATGCGGATACTTGTTTTTAATGTATTTAGCGGCGTCATGACAATGAGGACACGCCGTTTGATAGAAAAAATAAATTTTCTGCCCGTCACACACTTCTTTTTCTGCCGTATTCTGACCACAGCCGGCTGCCAACAGACAAGCACTTAATAAAATTGCACTCAGAAGTCTCATTAATTACTCGATACAACAATTAACAGCTTTTCGAACCATTCTTTTCATTTTAGCAAACGGGCTATTATCTTCTTCTACCGCCGAAACAATCGGCGCTGCTTCTGTTTTGAGTTCAGGCATAGCTTGGTTAATTTTCTCACTTAACTTTGTCATTTCCTCAACATTCGGCTCAAGCCATTTCAAATCTTTGCTTTCTACCATCCCCATATTTAAGCCCCAAAACAGGCAATACAAATCATAGGCCGAATTAAACAGCTTATATGCTTCCTCATTGCGTCCCAACGACTGTTGCTTGGTTCCAACCTCCATCAAACGCATTGAACTGGCCAGTAAGTGTTTGGAAATACACCACACTTCACCTTCATAGCTCGGAATAATCTGCTGCAACAAATTTTTGCGCATTTCGCGAATTTGTGCAATCAAGTCAAAATATGAATTCTTACCGGTTTTAGCGCCGGAAAAAACCAAATGTTCTTCTATTGAAATCAAATTCATAATCGCAATACTTAAATCCTGATCTGAAGATAAATCTTTCGGATTCAATTTTTTTGCGGCATCCACTCGTTCAACAAACTCTTTAACATTTTCAGCTTTTTTCATATTTTACTCCTTTAAGAAGCTCCGATTTATTATGCTATCAAAATAAGATTGATTACATATATTGTCAAGCATAACCTCTGCTTTTTAGCTTTATTGTTGATTTTTCCGTTCTGATTGATTAATCTGACAACGAAAGGATGTCTTATGAGCTTTTTATCTGCTATACCGTTTTTTTCCGCCGGTAGCGGTGTTCTCGGTCTGTCGGTTGCTTTGTTGACAACCACATTAATGCTGGCTTTGTGGGCTTTGGTTCTGATGATTCTGCATCCATTACACGCCACCATTTTTGTGTTGGCAGCCATTTTGGAATATACGCTGATTCACTTCTTTGGCTTCCACTTGTGGTTTGATGTGATTGCGTTCTTCGTTTTCTACATTATGCTTTTCGGCACATACGCCCTACTCTTGCGCCGTTTCTTACCTTTACCGAAAAGCGAAATAGAGCTTCTGATTAAGCTTTCGGAATTACAACAAGATGGCTTGTTGAGTGAAGATGAATTTAAGGCCGCCAAAAAGCGTCTGCTTAAACTTTAATCCGTGATATCATGCTCGCGCCACAAAGAATCGACAAACATCTGTTGGCGATCATGAATCGGATTGCATGAAATGTCCGAACCGGAAGCATCAGGCAAACACTGCACCCCAACGTCGGCATATTGGTAGGTGGCATATTTTGCCAACACATCAAACACTTGCGGTAAAATTTCATCAACTTCCATCTGTTTATTAGCGCAAAATGCCATCTGATATTTAAGCTGTGATGTTCCCTTCGGTCCGGCGTTCATGGTGAAGCACGTTTGGTCTTGCGTTATCTTCATATCGGCATTTCCGGAATAACCGAGCGAATCCGATTCTTCGTCATCCGTAAACAAAACCGCTTTCGGACCAACTTTGTTGTATGTCTTATTTTTATATTCCTCGTCTTGCTTATAAAATGTTTCAATATCAAAAATAGCTACTAAATCAGCGTCTTCCACCACTGCTGCCGGTTTCAGCCCCATTTCGCCGAATTTCTCGCTTATCGTTCGGCGTAGCGGCACCGCATATATACTACGCAAATTACTTCTGTAGTAAACACTCTTGCCATGATATCCGGCCAAATCGTTTTTTACTCTCAATCGATATGGATCCTGTGCGCAGGCCTCCAACATCAGCATAAACATCAACATCACTATTTTTTTCATTTTTTCATCTATCCTGTTATTTTTTTAATTTTTTGTTGCTAATTTAAAAAATAGCGGTATTTTACTGTTCGTCAAAAGATAAAAGAAATGAATACACAAGATAATAACATTCATATTTTTGCGTTAACCGACTCTCATCAAGAGGCGCGTAAGTTGTGTTGCCTGTTCAGCGGCATTGTTGACATGGCTCCCGACAAGGGTAAAAACACCTTAATTTGTGACAGCGGTGATTTATTCAAAGGCATATACAACCGCGATTTGTGTGTTGAAAGCTATATGATGTTGCGTCGTCAATTGCCCGAAGCTAAAATTGTTTTGGCTGTCGGTAACAATGATTTCGGGTTTAATGCCGAAGATCTTAAATTTTTGCAACGCACCTCACGCACTTTTAATCAAGCTAACATCCATCTTTTGTGTGCCAACCTGCTTGATATTAAAACCCAAAAGTGCCCGGATTGGGTTGATCCTTATATTCTGCTTGAAATCAATCATAAAAAAATTATGGTCATGTCTTTTTGTTTTACCCAAGTTAACTTGCGAAAACACGGCTTATATTTAGCTAATATTGCCGAAACATTTCTGCATTATAAAGAAACAATAAAACATATTGAGCCTGATGCTCTGATCATTTTGAACCATGCCTTAATGCCGGACAGTTTGGTTTTGGCGGATACGGCTGCTGTGGCCGGTGTTCGGATAGATTTGATGATTGGCGGCCATGAACATGCTATCGTCCCTCCTGATGTTAATCGTCATATATACTATCCGCAGGCATACAGCCGCACCATGCTAATGTTTAAATTATCATACCATCATGGAATGCAACCTGAATTAATTTTTTCAGGCGAAATCAGTTGCCGAAATTGCAACATTTTACCAACATTCGAAACACCGTTGTCTGTTTACGAACAGTCTTGCGGCCTAAATATACCTGTGGCACCAAGCACCTTAAACTTAGAGCGTCAATATGCCAATCCTTCCCCTATCGGCACTTTTATTACCGATCAAATGCGTGCGGCCGCCCATGCCGATATAGCTCTGCTGTCCACCGGCTTTATCTGCCATGCTCTACGCTTTGAGGCCGGTAAAATGCTGACGCATTATAATATTGAGCGTGCCTTTTCAGCTGAAACACCTTTACAAACCGTAATTTTACATCCGGACGAATTACAGGCTGTTTTTAATAATGCCTTGCGCTATCGCTATATTTTAGGCTCCGGCAATTCCTATTTTTTGCAGGCTTCGCAAAACATAGCCGTTGACTGTATGAAAAAAAGCGACAATACAGGTGAAATCAAACAAATATATATTAATAATGAACCACTTTTAGATGATGACGGTCAACCTCTTCATCCGCAAGATTCCTACCTGTGCGCCATTGATCCTTATATCGGTGCCGGTGAACACGGATTTGATGTTTTACGTTCACTGGATAAAGAAACACTTCTCAGAAATAATCAACTTATCAAAATTAAAGATTTGTTTTTGAAAGGTATTAAAGATGCCGTGCAAAAATATTCTGCCGGCAGTTCTTATCCGGCTTATAAATTAACCGATATTACAACAAATTAAATTTCCGTTCTTCGATTTTTCACTAACGTATACCACAAAATCATTATCCGATTCAACAAACTGATATGTGGTTTCGGTGAAATAATTTCCCACCCACGTTTCTGCATTAAAATAAATTGAAATTGACTCAAATTTTGTACCAATCGCAAAGCCAATGTTTCACGCCTGTTCATTTTATTGAGTAAGCGTTCGGCTTTCATAAACGCCGGCACTGCTTCTTCGGCCAACAACTCGCGCGCAACGGAAATATTCTTATTTTCTACCATGTGCCGCACTTCGTCTACTTTAATTTCCGCCTTTGCTAAAATATCTCTCGGAAAATAGAAATAACCGGCTTTAGAATCGTCTTTAATATCACGCAAAATAGATACAATTGTTGCAGCTCGTCCTAAATTTTTAGCCAGTTCCTTATTGGCGGCAGTTTGCTTGCCGTTAATAATCAGCAACGTCAAGTAAAACGGTACAACGGCAGCACCATTCATATATTCTTCAAAATCTTCCCGTGTCGGAGCCTGAAAAGGTTTAGACACCAAATTGGCGCTTGCTAAAATATCCAACCACAAATCTTTCGGCAAATTAAAACGCATGCAATTTTTGTAAATCTTACGTCCGATATTTGATAACGGCACCTGTTTATCATAGATATTATCCAGTTCTTCACGCCAATCCTTCAGCAGCTCATGTTTTTCCGCTTCCAACATATTCGAGCGTGCTATTCCGTCTAAATGACGGCAAAATGCAAATAACGTATATATGGCTTCACGCTTAGACTTTGGCAAACCGCGCGTACACCAAAATAACGCCGGTTGTGATTTTTTAACCATGTCTCCCACTGATTGCATTTTATATACCTCTGCGTGTAACAGTGCGATGACGCACCATGAAAAATTGATATATACTATATAAAATTATCTTAATTTCGTCAAGCACCCCTATACGCTCTTGTTTATTATTTTGCCACAAAATTGCCATACGATTTAGAAATAATGCCAAACGCCATTTTAATCTTTTACTTTGCACAATAGTCAACAGTACCGTTGCGCTTTTTAATTGACCACTCAGTTTGCTGTTTTTCTGCCGTGTTGACAACTTTATCTTTTGCA
Source organism: Alphaproteobacteria bacterium (assembly GCA_045590435.1). Lineage (GTDB taxonomy): Bacteria > Pseudomonadota > Alphaproteobacteria > RF32 > CAG-239 > RUG410. The sequence continues at coordinate 11,535 of JAZNQW010000092.1, forward strand.
CCAACGTCGATTTCTTTATCCATAAATCACGCCACAACACCGCACTTAACAACGCTTGTGCCGGTAAATAAGTGCTCGGCTGTTCGTTGTTTAAAACCATAATCAACCGTGCCGGAGGCGATACAGTCGCGCCTATAATTTCCGACAGCTGTTCTTCCGAGGTCGGCTGCCGATCGGTTGCTAAATAACGCCATACCGATAATAAATCTAACAGTAATGACAATGACACATCTTCTGCCACAAAAGCTCTCTGCAATTGTGCCAACAAATTCTGCTTCAAAGGAAAATCACGGCGAATCGCTTTTTCCAACAATCGTATCTGCTCTTGTTTAGTGGTGGTATCTTTGTTTGTTGTCGTAAAACTTCGCCACCCCATTTGCCAATAGCGCAAATACAACTCCAGAATTGGACGCTTAGCTTTCGGAACCAAATTCAGCAATTTTTCATCTTCAAGCATTCACAACCCCCAACCATTGTCCCCAATCATTTAATGCACGGCGACAATAAGCCTCCTTGCGATCGGCACCTTTAATTTTTCGAAACTTACCATTTGAAGTGATTTCACCTTGTATTACCGGAAACAGCCCAAAATTAATATTCATCGGCTGAAAATCGGCCGTTGTATCATGCAAATGTCCCAACATAGCCCCCGTTGCCGTTGTATTCGGCGGTAAAATCGGTGTTTTTCCACTCACTAAACATGCCGCAAAATAACCGGCCATCATTCCCATACAGGCACTTTCCACATACCCTTCGCAACCACTGATTTGACCGGCAAACATTATATTGGACTGACTTTTAAGACGCAAGAATTCATCTAAAAGCACCGGACTTTGGATAAAGGTGTTTTTATGAATACCTCCAAAACGAGCAAATTCCGCATTTTCCAATCCCGGAATCAAGCGCAAAACCCGTTCTTGCGCACCATGTTTAAGTCGGATCGTAGCCATGTCGTTCTGTGAGCCAAGGAGTTGACTA
>JAZNQW010000093.1:0-3007 GCA_045590435.1 Alphaproteobacteria bacterium
CTTAGATATTGCGGCAGACGGATCGGAATATGGTTTAGCGGTGGTTAATAAAGAAGAAAGAGCGAGGTTGACTCATCTTAATCAAAATGTTTATCCCGAACATATTGAAAAAGAATGTCCGAAATGGCTTTACGAAAAAATTAATCAACCGGCATTGGTTGAGGCTTTGAACACCACTGCTTCGGCTGATATCCGCGCAAATTTTATCAGCCGTGAGGAGGCTAAACGCAATTTACAAAAAGAAGGCTTATTTTTTTCATTTTCGCCCTACTGTCCATACGGTCTGCGCTCTTCTGAAAGAATTAATCTGCAAAATTGCATTGCCTATCAAAACGGTGAAATTGAAGTACAAGACGAATCATCTCAATTAGGGGCAATTTTATGTGACGCCCGACCGGATATGCGCGTTATTGATTATTGTTGCGGCGGCGGAGGAAAAAGTATGTTACTGGGCATGATTATGAACAACAAAGGGGAAATTTTTGCCCACGATAAAAATGCTCAACGAATGAGTGGATTAACTGCACGTGCCGAACGTTTAAAAATCAAAAACATTAAAATAATAGAAAAGCTCAAAAAAACTGACCTATTTGATCGTTTTGTGATTGATGCGCCGTGTTCGGGTAGTGGCACATGGCGTCGCTCGCCTGATGCCAAATATCGTTTAACCCCTAAACAGCTTAAAAGTATTGAACAAGCGCAGGCTGAAATTCTTGATATCGCCGTTTCTCATATCAAAGAGAACGGACGCATTGTTTATATGACTTGCTCGGTGTTACCGGAAGAAAATGAAGAGCGGATTGAAGCATTTTTACAGAAATATCCGCATTGGACAACCGTTAACATCCAAAAATTATGGGAGCGAAAACTTGAAATTCCCTACCCGTTCAACGAAACGCGTTGGCTTAAATGCTCTCCTTTAACCACGCAAACTGACGGTTTCTTTGTTTGTGTGTTGCAAAAAGCATAGAAATATTCAAAATAAACAGAATATTTAGTTGTATATAATCATTATTTTTACTTTACGAAATCAGGTTTTGAGTGTAAATTGAGCGAAAAGAATATTTTTTGGGAGAAAAAAATGAAATTAAAACATATTTTGGCAACATTATTACTGATATGGAGCGTTCCGGCGCAGGCCGAACTGCGCATTGATGTGACCGGTGCCGAACGTAAGCCAATGCCGATTGCTATTCCGGAGATGATTGGCTCGAATTCCAACATCTTAAGCAAAATTGTGGGAACAAACTACGGCGACAAAGTGCGCGAAGTGGTGATGGCCGATTTAGAGCGTAGCGGTTTGTTTAATATTCTGCCGGAAAAGAGTTATATTGAAAAGCTGACAAACATTGATTATGTGCCAAGCTTTATAGATTGGCAGGCTATTAAAGCGCAGGCTTTGTTGCAAAGCAGAATTAAGGAATTACCGGGCGATAAATTGCAAGTTGATTTTCGTTTGTGGGACGTTATAACTGAGCAAGAAATGGTTGGTAAAACGTTTACTTCTACCAAAAATAACTGGCGTCGTTTGGCACATGTGGTTGCTGACGCCGTTTATGAACGTTTAACCGGTGATAAAGGATATTTTAATACTCGTATTGTTTATGTTTCAGAAGCCGGTGTGTCAACACGTCGTGTCAAACGTTTGGCTATTATGGACCAAGACGGCGAAAACCACCGCTTTTTGACCGACGGACGTAACTTAGTATTAACGCCGCGCTTTTCGCCGAATATGCAAAAGATTACCTATCTGGAATACGTCGGCAATAATCCGCGTGTCTATATGATGGATCTAAACACCGGCAATCGTCAGGTATTAGGCAACTTCCCTGGTATGACCTTTGCGCCGGTTTGGTCGCCGGACGGCAACAAAGTGTTGATGAGTTATGCGCATAACGGCGCTACCAACATTTATGAAATGAACTTAAACAGCCGACAAATTAAACAAATTACACATGGTAGTGCCATTGCCACATCACCGAGTTACTCGCCGGACGGATCTAAGATTGTGTTTAACTCCGATATGGGCGGTAATCAGCAACTTTATGTGATGAATGCAGACGGCAGTAATGTTGAACGCATCAGCTTCGGCAAAGGTCGCTATGCCACACCGGTATGGTCGCCGCGCGGTGATTATATTGCCTTTACGAAAATGGCCAACGGTGCGTTTTATATCGGCGTTATGGCGCCGGACGGCTCAGGTGAACGTATTTTGGCTGACGGCTTTTTGGTTGAAGGGCCGACTTGGTCACCGAATGGTCGTGTTTTGATGTTCTTCCGTCAAGACAGAGGTTCGCCGGTCAAATTATATACAATTGATTTAACCGGTTATAATGAGCGTCGCGTCATTACGCCGTCAGATGCGTCTGATCCGGCATGGTCGCCACTCTTAAAGTTATAGATATTTAACTTTTAAAAGCATAACAGCCACATTCTCACGAATGCGGCTGTTATTGTATATGAAGCTAATTTTTCAATCAACTTGCCTACTTCATAATCTCGTATGAACTCAGCGTGACGAACTTTGAATTGTCCGTCTTGTTGAAAGAAATCTTAACCTTGCGGCCTTTAGATTCCCAAAGCATGTCGCTCAACTCTGGTCTCAGCTCGGCTGTAAAGACCTTGTCTTTGTAGCCGTCAAATCTGAAATAGAACACCTTATCGATGTTCGTTTTCTCCAGCACTTTGACCTCAACAAAGGTCAGGTTCTGAGCATCGCTGAAGTCAACGACGTTCTTACCGAGAGCGGCACTGCAGGCATCATCATATTTCTGACGAGCCTCTTCCAACGTTTCGCCATAAGCCCAAACTGACCTATTTTCAGCAGAGCAGAAGCCATAGAGCTTAGCTTGCTGGTCAGCCGGTGATACGTAGGTGGCGAAGTAGGTTGGAATTCCATCTATATTATAATAGATGGGTTCCATAAGCTCCAGCACACCGTTTTTGATCTTATAACTAAGATCCTCGGGCGAACACATCACGCGAGCAGCATAATCTTCAGAGATAC
>JAZNQW010000094.1:0-6335 GCA_045590435.1 Alphaproteobacteria bacterium
ATTGTAACCTGTTTAAGCATTTGTTTTAACATGATATTGTCGAGTATTATTTTTCTATTGTTACCCGAACAACATGTTGAACCCAGATTATTTCGCATTAATAATGATACCAATATGTTGGAATTATTGCAAAAGAAACAAATAAATTACTACGCCTCCGACTTGATTGCCGAGCAATATATTCGAGATTATATTGTTTTGCGATATACCGTAACAGAAGATTATGCCGAACTGCGTGACAGATGGCGCAAGGGTTCTATTTTATATTGGTATTCCACCGATAAAGTCTTTCAGGATTTCGTATCTAAAGATGTGTCTACCGTAGACCAGCAATTCAAATCCATCGGATTACAGCGTTATGTTGAAATTGACTGGACTAAGCACGTTTCACGTTCAATGTGGATGGTGCAATTCAAAACTTATGACATTACGCGCGATAATCCAAAGCCTAAAGTTGATATTTGGCGTGCAACACTGCGTGTGGGATATGATCGCGGTTTGCGTTTCAAACGACCGGAAGACCGTATTTTGAACCCATATGGATTTTTAGTGTTCAGCTATACGCTTTCTTATCAAGGTGATTATAGACGCGGTCCCGATGAAGTGCCTACAAATTTAAAATATAATATGATGATGTATTAGAATGCGGTGGTTTTCTTCTATTTTGCTGTTTGTTTTTTGCGGCTGTGCACATATTGAAGCGCCAACAGAGTTTGTTTATACCGAAGTGCAAACAAGTGGTTTCAAAATCGCCGCGTGGCAAAAAATAACTCAACCTGATGCACCGGTGAAAATTTATGTTGAGGGCGACGGCCACGCTTTTCGCGGTTCGGGCACAGTAAGCTCCAACCCAACACCTCACGGCATTCTACTGCGACAAATTGCATTTGGTGACATGCACCCGAATGTAATTTACTTGGCACGGCCGTGTCAATTTGTGAAAGATGAAAAATGCACCCCGCAAGACTGGTCTAATGCTCGTTTTTCGGATCGTGCCGTGCAGTCTGAATACGAGGCCGTGCGACAGTTGACCGGTTCTGCACCGCTAACGTTGGTCGGCTATTCCGGCGGAGCACAGATTGCCGGTCTGATGGCGGTTAAGTACAACGATTTAAATATACAAAAATTGGTGACTGTGGCCGGAAATTTAGATGTGGCGGCGTGGGTTGACTATCATCATCTAACACCTCTTGATTTGTCGGATGATTTGCGGCATTGGCAAAAGCAATATGCCGCCTTCCGACAAGTGCATTATGTAGGTACGGATGATGCCAATATTGTGCCGAACATAACCGAAAATTTTGTGGTTGATAAACGAACCATTAAATATGTTGACGGGGCGTCACATAACAGCGGCTGGGAAGAAAGTTTTCCAGACATTCGCAAAGAATAGAACTTTTTCTTTATGATTAAACCTGCGCTATATCTCTGATTAAAATAGTGATGTTTGAGGTGAACAATTTAACTGCCAGAGATAATAAAATAATTCCAAATGCTTTTTGGAAAATACAGATCACGCCGGGAGATAAAATTTTCTCGAGTTTAGTGCTCATTTTTAACGCCACATAAACAACGATAATATTCGCCACAATTGCCAGAATAATATTAAAGTCATTATATTGAGAGCGAATCGACAGCAGGGTTGTAAATGAACCGGCGCCGGCAATCAACGGAAACACCACCGGCGTGAACGTAGCATCGTTACCAACCGCACTGTTCGAGCGGAAAATTTCAATATCAAGCACCATTTCCATGGCAATAATGAAAACAATGATGGAACCGGCCACCGCAAATGAAGAAACATCTAGGCTGAACAGGCTTAAAAAGGCTTTACCCATATACATGAAACCAATAAACAATATCAGCGAAATAATGCTGGCACGTGAAGCACTGACTTTGCGACCGTTATGCTGTAAATTCATAACCACCGGCAATGTGCCGACAATATCGATAATGGCAAACAGAACCACAAAAGCGCCGATAAATTGTGTTAAATTAAATTGTTTCAATATTTCTATAAAAGCCATATCTTCCTCCATATAAAAACGACGGCGGTTAACACACCGCCGCCGTTCTAGCAAACTAAAATTAATTAGTCAATCTTTTTTGCTTCAATACGCATAGCATAAAATGAACGCCATACGAATATTAAGCCCAAAACAAAGAAACCAACACCGATACCCAGCGCTAATTTTTCATTTTGTTCGGCCACTTTAACCGCCATTTCGGCAGCAAGCAATCCGAATAATGTAGTGAACTTAATAATCGGGTTTAAGGCCACCGAAGCCGTATCTTTATACGGATCGCCAACCGTATCACCCACCACTGAAGCGGCGTGCAATTCAGAACCCTTTTCGTTCAGGTCAACTTCTACCACCTTTTTGGCATTATCCCATGCACCACCGGCATTAGCCATATAAAGTGCTTGATATAAGCCGAAGATGGCAATAGAAATCAAGTAGCTGGCGAATAATTCCGGTCCGAAGAAAGCAAATGCAATCGCAAACGAGAAAATTACAACAAAGATATTGAACATACCTTTTTGCGCATATTGCGTGCAAATCTTTACCACGGTTTTTGAATCTTCCACCGAAGCGGCTTTATTGGTATCGAGCTTAATGTGCTCTTTAATGTAGTTCACCGCACGATAAGCACCGGTTGAAACGGCCTGAATTGCCGCACCGGAGAACCAGTAAATAACCGCGCCGCCCAAAAGCAAGCCGATTAATACGCGAGCATCAATCAAATTCAACTCTAATTTCAAAAGCAGAATGATTGAGAAAATCATGGTTGTGGCACCGATAACGGCCGTACCGATCAACACCGGCTTTGACGTTGCTTTAAAGGTGTTGCCGGCAGAGTCATTGGCTTCCAGCAAGTGTTTACCATGATCAAAATTCGGTTCAAAACCATATTCTTTATTGATTTCTTTTTTAATGCCTTTAATGCTTTCAATTTGTGATAATTCAAATACCGATTGAGCATTATCCGTTACCGGTCCGTAACTGTCTACGGCAATGGTTACCGGTCCCATACCGAGCATACCGAAAGCCACCAAACCAAAAGCAAATACTGTCGGATAAATCATGATTTCATCCAAGTCACCTTGTGAAACAATGAAAGCAACGGCCATCAGACCGGCCATGACAACACCTTGCCAGAAACCGGAGAAGTTACCCGATACAATACCCGATAAAATATTCAGAGAAGCACCGGCTTCACGGCTGGCATTAACAACTTCTTCAACATGCTTTGATTTTGAAGATGTGAAGATTTTCGTAAATTCCGGAATAATCGCGGCAGCCAATGTTCCGCAACTGATGATTGTTGCCAATTTCCACCAAATCATACGACCGAATTGTGTTGGCGGTAACATATAGAACGATACGGCAAACGTAACGACAATGGAAATAATCGACGTTAACCAAATTAAGCTGGTCAGCGGTTTTTCAAAGTCAAATTCTTCTTTTTTACCATATATAGCCTTAGAGATAACGCCGTTCAAGCCATAAGACACAACTGACGTCATAATCATCAGAATGCGCATGGCGAAAATCCATGTAATCAAGCGGGCTTGTAATTCCGGCGCATATACATATTGAGCCAAACCACCGTCGGCAGTCCAGTGATAACCGGCTGCCAAAACAATAAAGCTGATTAAAGCTACACCGGTCACGCCATAGGTTTCAAAACCGTCAGCCGTCGGGCCGCAAGAATCGCCGGCATTGTCACCCGTGCAGTCGGCAATTACGCCAGGGTTGCGCGCGTCGTCTTCATCAATTTTGAAAATAATCTTCATTAGGTCGGCACCAATATCGGCGATTTTGGTGAAAATACCGCCGCAAATACGCAGTGCCGAAGCGCCCAAAGATTCACCGATAGCGAATCCGATGAAACAAGCGCCGGCCGTTTGACGGTCAACGAAGACCAAAATAAACAGCATAACGAGCAATTCAACGCAAATCAGCAACACACCGATAGACATACCCGAACGTAACGGCAAGTTCATTACCGGATAAGCATTACCCTTGAGTGAGGCAAATGATGTGCGTGAGTTTGCATAAGTGTTAATGCGCATACCGAACCAAGCTACCGTAAATGAACCTAAAATACCTAAAATTGACCATAATAAAATGTAGGCCACTTTTGACCAAGGGGTGTGGTTCAATCCGGCGAAGTAATATACGATACATGCACCGATAAACAATTCCAGCACAAATAACAATTTAGCTTGTTGCTTCATATAAGTTGTACAAGTAGCGTAAATTGTTTCAGAAACTTTGAGCATTGATTCGTGTGCCGGTAATTTTTTAATACCTAAAAATTCCCATAAGCCGAAAATCATACCCAATAAACAAATGCCCATGCCGCCGATTAATAACTGATTACCGGTTATTTCAATTCCGAATACGCTGTATGTTGCCTCAGCCAAATTAGGAATAATCAAATCCAATTCGGAAGCAAATGCACCATTGACAGCGGAAAACAGAACCGCCGCTGTGGCAAGAACAATTTTGCAAATTTTTGCTCTGCTGTTAAACATTATTTTTTCCTTTATAAAAATTAAAACGATGGCCGAAATAAGTTCTCCCTTACTCAACCGGTTGAAGACATACTAAATCATAATAATTAAGAATGCACGATAATTTTTCATTTTTTTATTTTTCGGGGATAACCGTTTTTTATTCTTCGATTTGTTCTTCATGCGGCAGAAAATCCTCCTTAACCGCATCCATATACAAATTTCCCGTGCGATCTTTGATATCTACAAGCGCGCCGGCTCTGATAAGCTGGGTTTCCGTTTCTTCAAGACCGAAAGCATGCGCATAAAACAATGCCGTTCGCCCTTTTTGATCTGTTTGATTAATGTTGGCACCGGCCTGCAACAATTCGGCAATCAAGCGTGTGTTTTTGCTGTTTGTTGCCGCAACCATTAACGGTGTGCCACGTGGTGTTTCCTGATTAAAATCAGCGCCGGCGGCAATTAGCATTTTAAGCATTTCCAACGCACGTTGCATTTGTTGAGCAGACACCCGTTCAAAATTTTCTTTTTGTTCCGGTGTTTCTTCGACACCGGTTTGGGCTAAAATCTGCCGATAATCGGCATCAAGTTCGCCAGCCACAGATACCGCAACCAACAGAGGAGTTATTCCGTTTAAACACGGCGCGTTAATATCGGCACCAACATCAATCATTCTTTGCGCAACAGCTAAATCCTGATTATTTTGCAAAACATAAACCAATGGCGTAAAACCATTTTCATCACGGCTGTTTACATTAAATCCGGACTGAATTAATTCGTCTATGGCCGCAACGTCGGCCGCCTCCAAAATGTTATCGGACTCATTTTCATCAATAACAGATACTGGCTTTTCCGCCGGTTCGGTTGTTTCAGCTGTTTCCAATACATCTTCTTCGGTTTCGATCGACGTTTCAACTGTTGCGGACGGTTCGTCAATTAATACCTCCAGTGCTTGTGCTGTGGCGGCAAAGCTGCAAATGCATAAAATCAATCCCAGATATTTCATTTTTCCTCCTTGTTGTTAGGCGTATTTTATATGGCTGAGATTCTCGTGTCAAGCACGAGAATGACATTATGAAAAATAGGTGAGAGAATGACATTGGCGATAATGTAAAACGTAAATTTTGTGTGTGAAAAATATTCCGCTCTTGTATATGAGTGCAAAATTTTATATACTTCGCTTATTAATAAGGAGAGTAAAATGTCGGCACAGAAAACACCGCAACAAATTCGCTTTGAAAAAGAGGCTAAAGCCCTACAAAAGAATATTGCTAAACGCAAAAAACAACAACAAGAACTAGAACGTATTAAAAAAGAAAAGGAGCAACAACGTGGACAAGATTAAAATTATCGGCGGCAATCCGCTGTTCGGAAAAGTTTATATCAGCGGTGCAAAGAATACGGCTTTGCCGATTATTTGTGCTTCGCTTTTGACGGATGAGCCCGTAACAATTAAAAACATTCCATTCCTGTCAGATATTAAATCACTTAACAATTTGTTGTTGCAACTCGGTACGCAAATTGAAACCAAAGAAGAGGATTTTAACGGTCACAATACACAAACGATTACGTATCATACGCCGAAACCGACAAGTTTAATCGCGCCATATGATTTTGTACGCAAAATGCGCGCCTCTTATTACGTTTTGGGACCGTTGTTGGCTAAATACGGCCATGTTGAATTATCGTTGCCGGGCGGCTGTGCGATTGGTGCGCGACCGATGGATATTCACTTAACTTCTTTGGAACAAATGGGCGCACATATTGAAATTAAGAACGGTTATGTTGTGGCTGATATAGAGGGGCGTCTGAA
>JAZNQW010000095.1:0-5464 GCA_045590435.1 Alphaproteobacteria bacterium
CGAAGTATCTTTATTATCCACACGCTTGGTTAACACAATTTCTTTACCTTGTTGCCAAAGCTCAATCATCTGCGGAATATACACCGGCGGATGTTGCAAATCAGCGTCCATAAAAATCACGGCATCACCTTTGGCATAATCCATACCGGCCGTCATGGCAATTTCATGCCCGAAGTTGCGCTTCAACTGCACAATTTTAACGCGTGCATCTTGTTTTTGCATTGCTAAGCAATTTTGATAAGTTTTATCCGAACTGCCGTCATCAACATAAATAAACTCAAAATCTGCTTTTTTTATTGTTGCTAAACTTTCCTGCAATGCCTGATACAATGCACCGACATTATCTTCTTCGTTATACGCCGAAATAACGATGCTGATGAGTTTATTTGCCATTTTCAACCTCCTTTGGCTGCAAAAATCCGTAAAAAATTGTTTTTGTTTTACTTTGCCCTAAATAATTTCGGTAATTCACTTCCATAGACTGCGGTTCGCTTAAATCATTGTTATATTGTGCTTGATATACGGCATATTCGCCAACATCAGTTGCCACAACCAAAGCACCTTTCCGATAAAAATCATCCGCATCAAACCACGGATTATTTTTAGGGCTTAACCAAACCATCGGTTTAACCTCACGTCCGCTATAAAGCGTAACCATATCGGAAAACCACACATCCCCGCCCACATACTCAAGCGGCGCACCATTGGTTGCGTTTGGCCACTCTTGAACTAATTTCTGTGCCAGTTGCGGACAATTTGTTCGAAAGCGCACGCTTTTGGTTAAAACACATTGTGCACCATAGGCCACCGCAAACAACATACTCCAGCCGAACATCACACCCACAAATTTTTTTTGCCGTTGCGCAGTCCATTCGACCGGCCAAAAATAAAACAATGCGATACCTAACATGTATAAACTCGGAAAACCCCACATACTTTTCAGCACATTTCCGCTGATAAGACTAATCAGCGTAAAAATTATCACTGGCGCACACGCCGTAATAACAATAAAGCGGCTTGCCGTTTTGTTTTGTTGTAATGTGTCTTTATTTTGGCGCTTAAAACATAAATATGTCAGCCACGCCGGTGCACTGAATAAAATTTGTGCCACCAAAAACTTCATCGGATATACCAAATGTCGCCACCAAGCCGTAATTTTGCCACCGGCACTGCGCGCCGCCATATAATGCCACATCTCAAAATCATTTTGATATAACCACCATAGATGCGGTGCAATAATCAATCCGCAAACAACTATGGCAACATAAACCTTAATGTTTTTAACAAGTCGCCACACACCGCGATCGGCAACAACAAACAAAGCTAACGACATAAATAAAATGCCACTGATGTATTTATTGAGTAAATTGATACCGACTAGCAATCCGAACATCAACCAATCGCACCATTTGTTTACCGTGTATGCGCGCCAAAAATAAAATGCCGCCATTGGCCACAATGCCAACGAAACCACATTCACATTAAATTCCACACTGGAAAAATTATAATAAATCACACCAAATTGTAGCAATGCCGCCAAAACAGCATGAGTTTCTTTCATAAAACAACACGCCAACCGATAAATATACAACACACCGAGCGCCACGCAAATTTGGCTCAGCAAATACATTGCACCGTCCCATTGCCCGAACAACTGCCAAAATGGATAAGCGAGCCATCCCGAAAAAGGCGGATGTTTGGTTGTTCCCCATAAACAAAACTTGCCCCATACAATTGCTTCCTGCGTATCCATCGGCAAGCTCATACGTAGCAACGGCACCAAGCTCCAGACAATACCGTTAACCAGCAAAAACCACACAAAAACTTTTTTATAATTTGCACTTAAACTCATTTTTGCTTCTCAATTATTTGTTTCAATCTATCCACATATGCACCGCCGGTACTCACCGTATATGCCGGTGAAAAATATTCTCCGCGTCCCAAATAAAACATTATGGTCTGTTCGTCACACACGGCATCGGCACAAAATGGTACCAAAATTCGGTCAATATACAATATCTGCCCGCGCATAGCGACTTGGCGCTCTTTTGTATACACAATTTCAATACCTCTACTGCCGTTTCTTACGGCCTCTGCCAACAAATTCGAAACATGTTTTTTCTTCAACCCATCGGCTTCATAAATCATTTGGTCGGTCACAACATCAAGTTTTTCAGCCGTTTTCGGTGTCATTTCTTCATATTTGCCATGATCAAAATAAGTCACGCTGACATTTTGCGCAAAACAAAACTTTGGCAAACAGCTTAAAAACATCCATAAAAAGCTAAAAAATATTTTCGTTCTCATTTTGCTATAATCTCTTCAATTTTGTTCAAATAAACGCCACCTTTTGAATTGATATGCGGCGGTGTCCAATATTGCGTAGCATCACCCAAATAAAACGTAGCCACTGTGCATTCAGTATTTTGCGAACAAAACGGCACCAAAACTCTGCGCACTTTGGATAAACCGCTGTTCTTCCATTTTTCATATTCGTCAGCCAAAATAATTTCAACACCACGGCGTTTTTGCTTAACTTCTCGAATATGATTAGATGTAACAATCAAATGATATTGGTCATCTTCTCCTTGTTCCAAAACATCAAACACTTGCATAATCTGCGCCAATTTAGTCACAGAAACTTCCGTTTCTTGTCCCCGGTCAAAATATAAAATTCTATCGGCATGTGCATTATTTGTGTGTATAACAACCAACAATGCCACAAAAATACCGCAAAAAAACGCCATAATTTTCATTAATTTTACCCAATTATGTTTAATCCAACTGAATTATATTTAATTCTTATGCAAGATGCAACCTTCTTCTTTATACAATGCGCATAAAAAAACGGAGACTTCAAACAGAAATCCCCGTTTAATTAATAATGTTAAATCGAAAATTACTTCAATTCAACTTTAGCACCAGCGGCTTCCAACTTAGCTTTAATAGCTTCAGCTTCTTCCTTCGGAGCACCTTCTTTAACAGTCTTCGGTGCGCCTTCAACCAAGTCTTTAGCTTCTTTCAAGCCCAAGCCGGTAATAGCACGAACTTCTTTAATCACGTTAATCTTGTTTGCGCCGGATTCTGCTAAAATAACATCAAATTCTGTCTTTTCTTCAGCAACAGCGGCAGCACCTGCACCAGCGCCGGCAACAGCAACGGCAGCGGCAGCAGAAACGCCCCACTTTTCTTCCAACATCTTTGCTAAATCAGCTGCTTCCATAACGGTCAAAGCTGATAATTCATCTACTAATTTGGCCAAATCTGCCATTTTTTTTCTCCAATAAAAAGTTAAATTCTATACATTAAAAACCAATTTGCTCTTTAACAACTCAAACGATTTTGCTCTGTTTTTCGTTTTAGACGAGAGATTACGCCGTTATTTTTCGCTGCCGTGCAGAAATGCTACACAAGGAGAAAAACAACAAGTAAAGTCCGTATAAAACAAAATAATTTTTATGTTTTCAGATAAGGTGCTAATTACGCCGTGATTTTTAAGCGCGGTGTAGAAAAAACTACATAAGCGAAAAAATCACAAGTAAGAAGTGCCTTAAATGAAAACCTAAGCAGCCTCTTTTTCGCTGTAGGCTTTGCATACTCTGGCCACTTTCGAAGCCGGAGCTTGCAACAAGCCGATGAGTTTGGCACGCAATTCATCCATTGACGGAATAGCGGCTAACTGTTTGATTTCATTAACGGTCAACATCTTGCTAGATAATGCACCGCCCATGATAACCAATTTTTCATTTTCTTTAGCAAAATTAACACAAGCCTTGCAAGCAGAAATCGGATCTTCGGCATAAGCCATAATGATCGGACCTTTGAATAAATCAGCTAAGCCTTCAAAATTTGTGCCTTTAACTGCTAAACGAGCAATACGGTTTTTAGTAACTCTGATAGAAGCGCCGGCTTCACGGATAGCATTTCTCAAAGCATCAGCCTCTGCCACGGTTAAGCCCTTATATTCGGCCAAAACCACAGATTCTGCCTTTGAGAACACATCGTTCAACAAGCCCAGCAATTCTGTTTTTTCTTCGCGGTTCACTTATTTGTCTCCATACGAAAAGTTAAATTCTTACGCCGCTTTTATAAACGACAAAGAACCGTTACCAAAACCCACAATTATATCTCGCAATATAAAAGTGGAACCTAAAACCTGTCCGAAGGGGGAGAAAGATCAAAAAAATCTAACGTTCACTCCGTCTGCGTAGGAAATTAAGGTTCGGTATTATATTAACACCTTACCGCCCACGGTCTTGGACAGCGATGAACACAGCAAAATTGCATTCATTGAGTGCCTGTATAAAACATAAACTATACCTTGTCAAGCAAAAAATATTGACTTAACTGTTTTTTTCTCCAACTTTTGAGAAAAAATACTTTATTCAGGGAAATACAAGTTATTCCTCATAAAAACGACTTTAACAGCTTCAGAAAATATGGAGACGGTTTATCTTTAGTTCTATACAAGCCGTAACCGATATAAGTTAAAACCATAAAATCCGTCTGCTTCTGCTCTATTTTTGATTCCGTCAGTTGATTATATACCGTAAGCGTATCAATTGCCAATTTACGATCAATTTTATACAGCGGGAAAAAATCCAAACATTTGGGCATAACAACAACATTACCGAAGTCAATAATTCCAACCAAAACATTTTCTTTATCCGGATTAAGCAAAATATTACTACCACTTAAATCATTATGGCACAAAGCTCTGTGATAATTTTGATGAACCGGCATATAATCATTCAAATCAATACCATGCGTCCACAACACCTGCCGTATTCTCTCAAAATCAAAATCGTCTCTTGTTGTGACATCCCAATTATCATTTGTCTCATTTGGTTCCGGAATATTCAGCGACTTATGGTCAATTTGATGCATTAAATGAAAGAACATAGCAATATCTTGTGCCAACTTATTTTGTTGGAAAGCACTTAAATTTTGATAAAGCATTGCATATTCGCTTTCCGGGCGACCATCACAAATTTTACCGCAAAATCTTTTTGAAGCTGAAAACGGATATTCGCCGTCAATCAGTTCAATTTTATGAATTTTACCCTCAAAATAAGGCATTAAATACGGGAAAACAGTATCTATAACTGTTTTTTCGCGTTGCATGGAACACCAAATAATTTCGGCTTTAGGAAAGCGCACAACGTAATTATCGGCATAGTAAGCTACCGAACGTGAGCCGCTTTGCAAATGCGTAATATTCTGCACTTCAAAACCGCCGTTTTTTAATATGTCACGAATAAAATTTAAATCTTCAATCTGCCCCGGCGCCAGATAATTCATAAAAAACTCCACAACTGTTTCAATCCATCCTCTGCTAAGAGGTCAAACCGCACACAGAGCAAAAAAACACCTCGAAAGGTGTTTTTTAATGGTGCTCTGGAGAATTGCTAAGTAAAAACAACCGCCACTCCGGTTGTTTTTATCTGCAAAATCAGGGAAAACG
>JAZNQW010000096.1:0-2166 GCA_045590435.1 Alphaproteobacteria bacterium
TATTTACTTATGATATAATGTTGACAGAAAATTGAAAAACAATTTAATAAGGATAAAAGATATGTCCGGACTTAAAGACAGATTAAAAAACAGCCGAACATTGCATACGCTGGGATTAACGGCCTCGTTGTTAACTTTGGCGGCAACGTCGCAAGCCCAAACCACGGCCGAAACCTCGCAAAATCAAACTGAAGTTTCGCAAAAAACCGAATTACAAAAGCGGCAAGACAAGGCCGCCATGCAGCAAGACATTTATTTTGCCTTTGAAACCGTGCAACAAGAATATCAGGCCCTTAAAGGTGAAGGTGCACCTGTGAAAGATTTTTTGGTGGGAGATGCCGTTATTAAGGCTTTTAATGCCGGACTGGAAGGACAACGTGCTAAGGCCGTTATACCGAATCTCTCTGAACAACATCAGCGACAGGTTTCATATATGCTTAATGTGGTGGCCGGAAAAGCACAAAGTGCAAAAAAACTGGTTGGTGTTGATGCGGCACGTGACTACATTGAACAATTTACATCCGTTGGCGGTAGAGCACTCATGCAAAATATTGATGAAATTACAGATGTGGCCCAGCAAAATGCCGAGCGCACCGAAAAAAGCGTGCAAAACTACCAGCAAAAATCACAAAGACAAATAAATACCGACGCATTTTACGTGCGATAGAGATTTATTCAACATCTCCATAAAAAAACCCTGCGTATTGCAGGGATTTCAAAACAGAGGTGTCCAACCGGTATTGAGCGGCAAGGGATTGAGGCCTTGCACCAGCTCAGGTATATCTTCGCTTATCTTATATAAGATAACCGGCGTTATATATAAACGCAAGGTCGGATCATAAACACTTTCCATATTGGCTTTAATGCGCAGTTCAAAAGCACCGGACTGCCAATCTGAAACATCAACATCTTCAGGCATTTGGCGGAAGAGTTCGGCCAAATCGAAAAACATCAGGTGCCACGGCTCTAGAGAATAACACTCAAAACGTTTGACAGCCTTTCGACTGTTACGGCGAATACCCAAATAGTTTTGTTTAGCCTTATCCGTCATAATCGGCAAAGAGCCATAATGCCCCGGAAAAGCTGTGTCGGCCGGCGTTAACCAATACAAATACGAATGATTAAATCGATAGATCGGGCGAACTTTTTGGGCCAAAGGCAAGAGTTGTTCGTTCGTCAAACGGGGTTTGCCCGCTATTTCCAGTAAACGTTCAAAAATCTTGCGATACCGCTCCTGCTCTGGAGATGCCGGTGGCAAGGAAGCTATTCTAGCCTCTAAATCTGTTAAAGAATAATTGTTCATACCTAAAATAATTAAAAAATTCGGTTGACTATAACCGAATGGTTTTAATTAGTCAATAACTTTTATACATGATAACGCTTGATTTTTTGTGTTAATCTGTTATGATGCGGCAGATTTAGAAAGATGGAATATGGCAAACCAAGCGGATATATTAAAACAACTGGCAGATGAAAAATATAAATACGGCTTCGTCACCGATATTGAAGCCGATACGGTGCCGCTTGGCTTAAATGAAGATATTATTCGCTTGATTGCAGCAAAAAAAGAAGAACCTCAATGGCTTTTGGAGTGGCGCTTGAAGGCCTATCGCCATTGGCTGATCATGACTGATCCGCATTGGGCAAAGCTGAGCTTTGAACCGGTTGATTTTCAGGCGTTACGCTATTATGCTGCGCCAAAACAAAAGGTGCGACCGAAAAGCCTTGATGAAGTTGATCCGAGCTTACTCGAAACTTATAATAAGCTCGGCATTCCACTTAAAGAACAAGAAGCACTTGCCGGTGTTGTGGCCGTAGATGCCGTGTTTGACAGTGTTTCGGTGGCCACCACTTATCGGGCCAAGCTAAAAGAACAAGGCATTATTTTCTGCTCTATTTCCGAAGCCATCAAAGAACATCCAGATTTGGTGCAAAAATACCTCGGTTCCGTGGTGCCATATACCGACAATTTTTATGCCTGCTTAAATTCGGCAGTATTTACCGACGGTTCGTTTGTGTTTATTCCCAAAGGCGTGCGCTGTCCGATGGAACTTTCCACCTACTTTCGCATTAACGCCAAAGGAACGGGACAATTTGAACGCACCTTGATTGTGGCCGAAGATGACAGCTATGTTTCATATTTGGAAGGTTGCACCGCGCCGCAAC
>JAZNQW010000097.1:0-1715 GCA_045590435.1 Alphaproteobacteria bacterium
GCATTGACCACCGACAAGCCGACGCCGTGCACACCGCCGGAAACCTTATAAGCCCCGCCGCCGAATTTTCCGCCTGAGTGAAGCGTGGTCAAAATCACCTCCAGCGCCGAAGTTCCCGGATATTTCGGATGATCGTCCACCGGAATTCCGCGGCCGTTATCGGTCACGGTTACCGAGCCGTCGGCGTTCATGGTCACATCAATATGGTTGGCAAAGCCGGCCACCGCCTCGTCCATAGAGTTATCCAAAATTTCGGCCACCAAATGGTGCATGGCTTGGGCATCGGTGCCGCCGATATACATTCCCGGACGATGCCGCACCGGCTCCAGCCCTTCCAAAACCTCAATATCGCGCGCCGAATATTCATTTTGGCTCGGCGCAGTAGAAGTGCTTGCCACCGGTTCAAATAAATCTGTCATTTTATCCTCAAATCATTACAAATATGGCTTAAAATAGCCGAAAAACCGCACCGACTCAAGCAAAATCCCCGTTTCATAAACAAAAAAAACTCCCCGTTGCCGAGGAGTTTCCAAGGAGGTTTTCAAAAACTCTTTTTATTTGCCGCGAGCAGCATCTTGCGCTCTGGCAACATAGTTGGTATCTTTTTGCTTCGGCTGAGCCAAATCTCTAACTGCTTTATTAACCTCTGCTGTCACACGGCTAACCGAAGAGCCATGCGCGGCATACATTTTTTCGCTGAGTTTGGCGTTAACTTTCATTTTTTCCACTTCTACCGGATTAGGCTCACGACCGCCATTCATTACGGCAAACAGCTTTTTGGCCGTTTCAAGATCAAAAACCATCGGTTGATCGCCGGTCAAAACCGCACGCGTGTTTTCTACTATCACTTCTTTAAGCGGTTCCGGCGCCAAAACATTAACGCCTTTACCGCGCGCCATTTCGTTATTATATTTCTTTGTCAAATCACTCGGACGCGCACCGGAATCTTCACGCACCGCTACATTATCTTCTTTTTTCAAACGAGTATATTCATTTGCTAAAATTTTTTCAGCAGCCTTTTTTGCCTCAGCATAACTTACATCTAGATTATCCACACCTTTTTCCCTAACAAGATGAGCCCGACGGTTTTCTATTAATACAGCCATAGCTCCACTATAATACATATCCTTTTCCGGATCATATCCATCTTCATTATATTTCTTCTTGGCTAGAGCCGCAGCAACGCGATTACTATAATGATTCACTGCATTTTTGAGTCTATCTACCATCTCAATTCTCCACAAAATTTTCTATCTTTTGTCTAACTTTAACATAAACGATTTGTTTTGTCAAGTATTTTTTGCACATATAATAATTATTTGTGATAAAATCAATCTTTTTATTATACAAAAAGCAAAAATCAGATAGAATCGTTAAAAAGTGGGGGTAAATCCATCAGTTTTCTGTCATTGTGAGGCGTGCGAAGCACGACGTGACAATCTTCGGACGCCAGTCCGACAACGCCGCACTTTGTGCGGAGATGCTTTGGTCGCTACGCTCCTCTGCATGACATACTCTTTGTCATTGTGAGGCGTGCGAAGCACGACGTGACAATCTTCGGACGCAAGTCCGACAACGCCGCACTTTGTGCGGAGATGCTTACGTCGCCTTTTTCAAGGCTCCTCAGCATGACATACTCTTTGTCATTGTGAGGCATGCGAAGCACGACGTAACAATCTCCGGACGCCAGTCCCACAACGTTGCACTTTGTGCGG
>JAZNQW010000098.1:0-5719 GCA_045590435.1 Alphaproteobacteria bacterium
TTCTTCTGCAATTTTTTTATTCAGCGCTTTTTGCTCAATAATTTCTTGTTCAATCATTTGGTCTTGCCACGATTCAAATTCGGTAAAACCTTTATTGTTGCGGTGTAAAACCCCTCTATCAAGCCAAAAAGTTGTTTGCGAAATGTGGTTTAGAAAAGCGCGATCGTGGCTGATGACAATAACTGCTCCGGCGAATTTTTTGATAATTTCTTCAAGTTTTTCAATGGCGGCAATATCCAAATGGTTTGTCGGTTCATCAAGCAAAATAATATCCGGTTCGTTAATCAATGCTTGTGCCAGAGCAGCTTTGCGCTTTTCGCCTCCGGAAGCCATATCAGGATGTTGGTTGGCATTGATATCAAAGTATTCAATCAATTTATCGGCGCGAAAAGTTTGATGCTTTTCTTCCGGCGGTAATCCGGCTTCAACCACTTCACGAAGAGTTTTGTAACCGGTGAAATCAGGCTCTTGCGGCATATAGCCGATACGAATACCCGGTTGCATGAAAAGTTCTCCGTCATCCGGTTCAATATCTTGAGCAATGACTTTAAGCAAAGTTGACTTACCGCAGCCGTTACGCCCGACTAAACATATCTTATCACCGCGATTGATGTATAATTCAACATTGGTAAACAGTGGGTTCAATCCAAAACTTAAACGTACATTTTTTAATGTATATATCGGGGCCTCGGCTACCATATTTGATTCCTTTCAGAATATAGTTATTAAAACAAAAAGAAGTCAATTACAAGCATAATTGTTACCTACTTGTCTGCAGATTTTACAAATTTATATTGAAAGGTGTTTTTTTTCGTATTATGATACTCGCGAATTTTATTGTATGAGAGGTTATAATCATGGCAAAGTGGCAACCTTTACTGGTTTTGATTTTTATGTTAAGCCTGATAAATTCGGCAAAAAGTGCCGAAGTGATGGAGGAAGACTTATTGTTGGGGGCTTCTGTTAACGGCGGCGCAGTAGCCGAAGATCAGGCGGAGGGAGAATCGAAGAACAGCACTGCTGCAGCCGTTATATCGTTTATTACGAAGCCATTATCATTGTTTCTTTCTGCAGAAGATGAGGTGGAGAGCGATAATGGCACAAAAGAGACTTATTTAGAGCGCGCAACGCGGTTGGCTGAAGCCGGTGATTTGGAAAATCAAATGAATTTGGCTTATATGTATTTGTATGGCACCAACGGGGTTAAAGAAGACTATGATTTAGCCTTTAAATATTATGCCATGGCTGCCGAACAAAATGATCCAATTGCCTTAAATAACTTGGGAAGTCTTTATTTTAGCGGTATCGGAACGAAAGTTAGTCATAAAAGGGCTTTAGCTTTGTTTGAAAAATCGGCTGAATTGGGTAACGATAATGCCGCCGTTAATTTAGCTTTTATCTATTTGACGGGTAATACCAAAGATATGGCAAGAAATCAAAAAGCAATGAAGTTGTTTCAACAGGCCTCGAAAGCCGGAAATAAAATTGCTCATTTTATGCTTGGATATGCATACTATCGCGGATTTGTCGTGGAAAAAAATTACAGTGAAGCTCTGAAACTGATTAAAGTGGCCGCAGGAGAAGATTCTCAACTTGATGAAGCGCAATTGGTGCTGGCTGAAATGTATATTAACGGGTACGGCACCGTGCAAAATTATCAAAAGGCTGTTGCGTCGGTGAAAGCAGCAATGCGACAGGGAAATATAGAAGCGTTGATGATTTTGGGTAAGATATATGCGCAAGGGGAAATATCGGCTCCGAACAGATTGATGGCTCATGCGTTATACAATATTGCCGCATCACAAAATGTGCCGGGGGCAGAGCAGAAACGTGATAAACTTGCCGAGAATATGAAATTACAGGAATTGATGCAAGCTCAGGAAATGGCTCAGCAATATAAAGCGGATCCGTCCGAACTGACAAGTTATGTCAGACAAACTTTCGGAACGGAAATTCGGCATTATATAGATAATAATATGGTGAAATAAAAATGCGGAAAATTAATAAGAAAAGATTGCTGAAAAAAATTATTTCATGGTCGGGGTTGTTTTTCTTCGGCTTGGCGGCGTTTATGATTTATCGCCAGCTTTCAAAGTATACGTTGCAGGAGATAGAAGATGCCATTATTGCGGTGCCGAATAAAAACATCATTTACGCATGCATAGCTTCTTTTTGCGGTTACATGGCACTTTCATCTTACGATTTTCTGGCGCTGAAATATATTAAGCGCAAATTGGCGGCTTGGAAGTGGATTTTTGCCGGTTTTATCGGCTTTTCAGTCAGCAATAATGCCGGTCATGCCATTGTTTCGGGCGGAGCCATTCGTTATCGATTATATACCAGATGGCGCGTTCAAGCCACAGAAATTGTAAAGATGGTTACTTTTTCTGGTTTCACATATTTGGTGGCGTGTTTCTTTTTGGTTATTGTCGGTTTTATGTGTTCGCCGGGGCATTTATTGGCGGCTGTATCATCACCGTTGGTTAATTGGGGTTTGATGATTTTTTCGGTCGGAGGTTTAGCTTTTTATTTGTGGGGTTGTGCCTATTATAAAAAGCCGATTGTGATTAAAGAAATAGAGTTTGATGCACCGAGTGTTAAAATGGCGTTGGCGCAGATGATTATCGGCAGTATCGATATTTTGATGGCCTCGTTGGTGCTTTATTTTGTAATGGAAAGCTATGTGGATATTCCGTTCTTGACCTTTATCGGCGCGTTTATTGTGGCGCAGGTTTTAGGCGTATACAGTCAGGTGCCGGGTGGCTTGGGCGTCTTTGAACTGGTGTTTACGAATTTAATGCCGGAAGATGAAAATCAGGCGACTTTGTTTGCCATTTTGGTTTTGTATCGGATTATATATTATCTGTTGCCGTTGGTTGTTTCAGGTATTGTGTTGTTTGTGTATGAGTTCGGTTTGGCACGGCGAAAAAATATTCGCAAAAATACAAAATAATTATTGACAAGAGCATATAATTGTTGTAGAAGTCTTTCTGTTGTCGGCGGGGTAGCTCAGTTGGTTAGAGCAGCGGAATCATAATCCGCGTGTCGTTGGTTCGAATCCGACCCTCGCTACCAAACGTACTCCTAACTTATTGAAGTTAGGAGTTATTTTTTTATCTAGAAAAACAGGCGGTTAACGTTGGGTTTTCTAAATAAAACGAAACAAGGTCGCTATAAGGCGACCTTGTTGTTTAAATTTATCCACTATATTTTAAGTACGGAATGTTTGTCTTTGTTGTGTCGGATCTAAAGTTGTTTGACGAACCGGCGAATGAGCTTGTACTTCCGCACGACCGCTCAGGTGTTGCATAATGTTTTTATCCAAACCTTTTACAAGTTTATTATTTTCTCCAACTGTATTGGTTACTTCTTGTCTCAACATTTTAAGTTGTTCCATATCTGTAACCGGCAAAGGTTTATAAGGATTGGTCGTATTCATAACACCTTCTTTAGTCAAAACATATGTTTGTGTTCCGCCTTTTTCGTTGGTAATCTGAATACCGTTTTTGCCCACGGCTACGGCATGGTGCTCATCCATATGAATAGTTATGTCACCTTTTATGCCCTGACTATGAGCTCTGGCTTCCATGCGTTCCTGATAAGAAGTATCATTCGGATCACTCATTGCTACTTGATCGTGCAAACGGTGATAATAGTTGCCTTTAGGGCAGTCCTGATATTCCAAAATACCGCCTTTATTGTTAACCAAATGGCGTTCGGCAAGTTGCTGTTCATGATAGTGCATAAACTTTTGTTCTGCTTCAGTTAAGGCTCTTGTCTCTCCTTGATTTCGTAAATCATTATACACCATATTGCGCTCAACAATGCCTTGCAATGCTGCACGCTCTGCATTGACTGCACCTGTAGATGTTGAGCCTACTGAATTGCCACAATGATATTTGCCTTCACTGTCTTTATAAGTTGTGTGTATATTAGACGAATTTTCAAAGTCTTGTTTAGAATTGTTTTCTCCCTCGTATCTCGGCATTAAGTGGTCAATATATGATGTATTTAATACACCTGGAGAAAATGCGCTGAATACGGCGTGTGTTTGTAAATAAAAGCCGCCATTACCATCCAACGTATATTTGATATCGCCACTCTCACGTACATCTCCTTGAGTAGTAATCGTTTGTTGATCTGCCCCTTTGGTTTCTTGTTGCGACACAGTATTTTCAGTCACCTTAAGACCTTCATCGGTAAAGTTTAATTTGAATTTATCATCATTGATATTACCGCTGATACCGGTCTCTTTATAATGCCCATCAACAATGTGATAACTGCCGTCAGCATTATTTATGATTTTATCATATCGGTTATTGTCCGCATCCAAAAATACTTGCGTTGTTGTGCCTTGATTATCATTAAACATTTCTGCAACAGGCGTTAGTGCGCCAAAGCCTAAATCAACCTTTGGCGGATTTTCACCAGCATGATGAACAATCGTTTCACCAAACATTAATTCCTGAAAATCTGTAATTGTTGGGTCTTGTAGCATTTCTAAATCTTCCTTGCTAAAAGAAGGGGCTTTGCTTGCCGGCTCAATTCTTTCATCGGTCATCGTTACTATTTTTTCTTCTACAGGAGGAGGTGGTGGTGGCACCACTTGATCAGCTTCTTTAGTGACTGTTGTTCCTTTAGGATCCGTCCCTGCTGTTTTATCGTCAACTACTTTCGGATCTGTCGTTGTTACTTTAGGATCTGTCCCTGCCGTTTTGTCGTCTACAACTTTCGGATCTGTTGTTGTTACTTTAGGATCCGCTGTTGCCGTTTGTTGGGCTTCTTGGTGACTGGCCTCAGCCATTACTCTTCCCATATTTTTCCACGTTTCCATACGCTGTTCGGCACTCTGATTTGCCGGAGCAATACGATCATGTACACCATCGGTAATATGAACTTTACCGTCTGCTCCCTCGTATTCGGTAAATGTCATATCTTGCGTATCTGTTTTAATATGAGTCGTATTTAAAATTTTAGCGCCGTCAGGAATATTATTTTGCGAATTAACATCTACCCGACTTTCAGTTTTTACCATTTCAGCTTGAACTTCATCTGTTTTAAATGTTTCAATGTGGTCTTTGATTTTAATATCGCCGACCTGAATTTTGCGATCTACTTCAGTTTCTTGGCCCAAAACGGCTTCACCGTCTTTGCTCATAATATCTTCTTTTTCAGTCGTAATAGTTGCTTTAATTCCTTGCCCTTCTATTTTTACTTTATTATCGGCATCGTCAATTTCTGCATGCTGATTGAGATATTCCTGCCGAGCATTATCAAGTGTTTGTTCTATGGTTTCGCCTTGTGAAACAGCTACCTGTTCGCCGTTAACATTATATACTTGCTTAACGTCAATATCCGGTATTTTTACATCCAAATCAGGTTCCGGTGTTAATCTGACCGGCTGTATTTCATCTAAATTAACCTTTTCAATCGGCTTTGCCACTTGTTCCTCTACAACATGATGATGGTGATGGGGATGGGCGTGTCCTGTTACGGTCACTTCCTGTATTTCACCGCCTTCAGCCGTATAATCCGGCGGCAACGGAATTTTAATATCGCTGAAATCGGCATTTTTGAGCTCTTGTTCAAAGGCTTTTTCACCGGCAGCTATCTCTTGTTGCATATTTTGAAAAGCTTGTTGATCGGCAATTTCTTGCTGAACTTCTTGCTGAGCGGCATTTGTAAAATCACTTAAAGCAGAACCGACAGCAATACCGGC
>JAZNQW010000099.1:0-1555 GCA_045590435.1 Alphaproteobacteria bacterium
CCTATAATGTGGCATCCTATTTTGCCGAGCATCCGGAACTGCCGGCCGAAAATCGCGGCGTAGCGTTCTTTTCGCTTGAAATGTCGTCCGACGAATTAGCCGCGCGTATTTTATCAACTACTACGCACACTCCGGGACAAAAACTACGCAACGGCGAGCTGACCGAATCGGAATTTACCCGCATTTCGGCAGCCGTGCGTGAGCTGGAAAATATTCCGTTTTATATTGATGACACACCGGGAGTTAGTATTAACGCCATTCGCAATCGCGCCCGCCGCTTAAAGCGCAGCAAAGGTTTAGGGCTGATTGTTATTGACTACATTCAACTTATCAGCGGCACCGGCGATCGCAAAAGCGAAGGCAACCGCGTGCAAGAGCTTTCGGAAATTTCACGCGGCCTAAAAATTTTAGCTAAAGAGCTTAAAGTTCCGGTGATTGCTCTGTCACAATTAAACCGCGGGGTAGAAGCACGTGATGACAAGCGCCCGCTGATGTCTGACTTGCGCGAATCCGGATCTATTGAACAAGATGCCGATATTGTGATGTTTATCTATCGTGAAAATTATTACATTCATAACGCCGAGCCGAAACAAAAAGACGACGAATCGCCGGAAAAATTCCAGAAAAAGCATGACGAGTGGGTGATAAAAGACCGCGAAACCGCAAACGTGGCCGAAATTATTGTCGGCAAGCAGCGTCATGGTCCGACCGGCACCGTTAAACTTTATTATAACGGCGAATACACACAATTTGACAATCTGGCCGAGGCCGACAAATTACCGGAACAAAGAGGTTAAAAATGGCACAGCCATGGGATAATTTAAGCGAAGAAGAATGGGAAGCCATTTGCAATCGTTGCGGTCGTTGTTGTCTTTATCCGCTACAAGATATTGACACCGGTGAAATCTATCGCACTAACATTTTGTGTCGTTATTTTGATTTGGAAAAATCTGCCTGCACCGTTTATGATAAGCGTTGCACTTTAGTTCCAAGTTGTCTGAAACTAACCAAAGATAACGTTAATAAGCTGCCATTTATGCCTAAAACGTGTGCCTATCGCAAATTATTTGATGATGATTACAAAGATAAACCTTATTTGCCGTTAAAGGGCCGTGTCGTACGCGAAGAAGACGTTGATATCAATAATCTTGAAGATTATATTGTGGATGAGGATGAACTATGAACAAAGATGAAGCAGATGATCTACAAGCAGAATTTAATCCTCAAGAACGTGTTGACGAATTCAAAAAGTTAGAACCTGAATTTTGGCGCCATAAAAAATTGGAAGAGATGAATCACTTTGAATGGGAGGCTCTGTGCGACGGTTGCGGTAAATGTTGCCTTAATAAAATTCAAATCAAAAATAAAATTAAATTCACCAACGCCTATTGTCGCTTTTTGGATTGCCAAAGTTGCTTATGCAAAATTTATAATCACCGCTTTGCCGTAGTGTCTGATTGCCGTGATATTGACATTTATGCCGTGCGCGAAAAGCCACGTTGGTTGCCAAAAACCTGCGCTTACTGGCTCTTGGATAATGGCTATGATTTGCCCG